>NZ_JBFHDW010000035.1:0-13480 GCF_041584535.1 Actibacterium sp.
GATGCGCTGTCAGCGCTTGGTGAATGCGATCGACAACGGCCTTTGGATTTCTGAACCAGTCGGTGGACCAGACACGGAAGATCGTCCATCCGAGGTTTTCAAGCACGGCCTGACGGACTTTGTCACGGTCCCGTGCTGTCGCCGACCCGTGATAGGTTGCCCCATCGCATTCGATGCCGGCAAGGTAAACACCCGCATGATCCGGATGCACAACCCCCAGATCGATCCGAAAACCCGAGACACCAATCTGCGGGCGCAGTTCCCAACCCCTTGCCTCGATCGCCACCTTGATAGCCGCTTCGAACACGTTCTCGACTGGACCCAAAGACCCATCATCCTGCGCCGGTAGCGCAATCGGACCTCGCGCGGCAAAGTCGAGGAACGCCTTCAGATGCTTAACCCCAACCGCCTTGGTCCGCGTCAGGTCGATCTGATCCGCCCGGATCGAGGCGAAAATATGAAGCTCCTGTCGCGCGCGCGTTACAGCCACGTTCAATCGCTTTTCTCCACCATCCCCGTTAAGCGCGCCAAATGCCATGGACAGTTTCCCCGCGCTGTCGGGGCCGAAGGTAATGGAAAAGAGCATCACATCCCGCTCATCGCCCTGAATGTTCTCCAGGTTTTTCACGATAACCGGCTCTTCGCGAGCATCCTCAAAGAACCATTCAAGATCAGGATTCCGGCGGCGTTCTTCATCAAGAAGATCAAGGATAAGCCCCTGCTGTTCGCCGTTGAAAGTAATGACGCCCAAAGTCAGGCGATCTTCTTCGGGCAGCACCAGCCATTCGGTCAGCTTCCGAACCGCCATCCGCACGATAGCCCGCGCTTCCACCTCGTTTGTGCGTCCCTGCCCACGCGCATAGACGCCATCTATCTGGTGCAGTTGCACCGCCTCTGAAGCTGTTGCTGGAGACGGAAAGGTCACAAGTCTTCCGCCGTAGTAGTGCCAGTTCGAGAACGCAATCAGGGATTCGTCGCGGCTTCGATAGTGCCAGTCCAGTTGTTGGGTCGGAATACCGGCAGCGGCGACCTCATCGAGGATCGAAGCAAGGTCACGCTCGCTCTCCGGCAGTTCCTCATCACCACCGTCCGCCCGACCGAAAAAGTTCGTGGGAGGAAGTTGCTTGGGGTCACCGACAATAATTGCCTGCTTGCCCCGCGCGATGGCGCCAACGGCGTCCCATGTCGTGATCTGGGACGCTTCGTCAAAAATCACCACGTCGAAAGAGGCTTGCCCGGCCGGCAGGAACTGGGCCACCGAAAGCGGGGACATCAGAACACAAGGCGCCAGCTTGGTAAATGTTTGCGGCATCTCAGAGATCAGCGCGCGGATTGGCATGCTTGGACGTTGCAGACCGAGTTGATGGCGCAGGGTGCCCAGCTCGGACCTTCTGGGCACCATGTCCTGCGCAGGCAGCCCGTGCTGCACACGGTGAAGAACCTGAGAAGCCGACATTTCCGTCGCGCGGGCGTCAAGGGCGCGGAACCGTTGAATGGCGTCCTCATGCGACCAATAAGAAAAGCCGCGCAACGCGTCATCAGCGTCCATGGCGAGCGGCAGCCACCAAGCCGCGTAGGCCGCGACGAAAGCCAGTTCTGCTTCGACATCAAGAGACCCGGCCTCCATCGCATCGACAAGTGCCGAAAGCCCCGCTGATCGCGCCTGCGAGCGCAGGCCAACCCACCGGGTCCAATCCGACAAATGATCCCGTCCCGCGAGGACCCTTTCCAATTCTGCGGCAAGCTCGCTTAACGGCCAGTCCTGCGGCATCGACGCCGATGTTTCTGAAAAGGCTGCGGCCTTTTCGCTCCACGTTTCGTAAAGGCTCTTGAACCGGTAGATCGTGGAACGCAGGTCGCCATCTGACCGGGATGCGATCTGGTCACAGGTCGTCTTCCATGCATCCTCCGAAGACGCGAGCGCGCCAAGCGGCTGCAGCGCCTCGACCACCTCGGCCGCCTCCTTTAACCACAGACTTAGTTTCTGTTCGTCAGTGTCGACACCCGAGAACGCGGGGCAATCGCGAAGAGGATGCGTTTCGATCTCGGCGCGTGCGCGCTTGGTTTCCGCCAAGGCAACGATATCATTCCCCGGTTCGGCCTTGCCGCCAACGGCATAGGTCTGCAACAGCTTGCGGACGGCGGACTTTGCGAAAATCGAAAGCGGCCACATCTTTGTCTGGGCAAGACGCCAACTGGTGTCCAATTGCTCAAGCGGCACGCTATCGAGGCGATCCATCGGATAACTGGCCTTAACCGCAGCGGCGGACGTGCGATACCGGCCAAGGATCTTAGCCAGTCGTTCCGCATCGCTTTGGGCTTCCTTGACATCGCGCCCAACCGCCCACCTGACATCTACACCCTCCAAGGGGACGGACGCCAAGGTTACGAGACGTTTCAGGAACTCGGGGGCCCCGTCGCGGTCAGCTTGAAGCCCAGCCATCTGAGCAAGTTTTTCCGCTGCGTCCGATAGGGCGCGGGTTGCCGTTTTCAGGGCTTCTGCGCGTTCCAAAAGCTGGGTTTGCCAGGCGAAGGACCACTCCTCGGCCTCGATCAAGGGAAGGCGCGGATGGTCAGAAACGATTTCATGACAGCGCCCCAGTGCTTCTGCCAACTTGCTGAGATGAGCGTAGGTCTCGGCGTCATGGGCATCCTTGTTGTCGAACGCAAGGCGGAATGGCAGTTCAAGAGCAGCAGCGCGGCCGATCGCTTGATACACGCTAAAGCCCTGCGTCCCTTTGTGGTGCAGCGCCGCCACATAAGCGTTCAGCTGTTCTCGTGTAACAGAAAGATCGTCTGTTATTTTGATCCAGCTTTGTTCAGATGCGTTTGCAGCGCGGTTCCAACTGCGCCCAAGCTGGTCAAGAACCGACTTTCTATCCGCCTTGTTGGAATGGAGTTCCAACACTGCGTCGCCAAGGCCGTGCGCAGAAAGACGGCGATGCACGACGTCAAGCGCCGCAGACTTCTCGGCGACAAAGAGCACCGTTTTCCCAATAGCAAGGCACTGAGATATGATGTTCGCGATCGTTTGGCTCTTGCCGGTGCCCGGGGGACCAATCAGCACGAAATCATGCCCTTCTTGTGCTGCGAGAACCGCAGCCAACTGGGATGAGTCCGCAGGCAAAGGGGTAAAAAGATCACGTGGTGCTATGCGCCGGTCTACGTCTGCTGCAACCGGCAGGCCAGGGTCGCCCTCCGACAAGAAAGGCTGGGCGGGATTGTCAACCAGATGCTTGACCAGCGCGCTTTCTCTAAGGCTATCTGTCCGCTCAACCAAGTCCTTCCACATCAGGAACTTGGCAAATGAAAAGGTCGAAAGTGCCAGATCTTCGACCACTTCAAAACCCGCGACATCACGCACCTTTCGGCGCATCGTCTCAAAAATCCGCGGAAGGTCGTAGCCGCTTTCGTCTCGGGGCAGTTCTCCTTCTAGCTCCGGCACCTTCAAATCAAAGTCGCGCTTGAGGAATTCAAGCAGCGTGGCGTTGAAGCGAACATCATCTTCGTGGTGTTCGATAATGAAATCGGACTGTGCTGAGCGCCGCGAGACTTTGACCGGAATCAATAAAAGCGGAGCCCGGTAGCGTCGCGTGTCGCCCTCAGTTTTCTTCCAACGCAAGAAACCGGCGGCAAGAAAAAGTGTATTGGTCCCGCCCTCCTGCATGTCGCTTTTGGCGCGGCGGTGCAGTTCAAGGAGACGTTTATCGGTCTCTTTGCGCGTCAGGGGAACTGCGATCTGCCCTTTGCCAAACGCATCGCGTGCGACGTCTTCCAAAAGCCGCGGTTCGTCTTTCGTCAGAAGCTCCCTGTCGCCTAACGGGTCTTCTTCTCTTAGGGGTAGCGACTTGAATTTCTGACCATCCGCCAATTTATCCTCAAGCGCAGACACATCCGGGCACAAGAAGGGCAGCGTCTGCTTACTGTCGCGAAAATTCAGCAACCGGTTGCGCAGGGAAAGGTCGAGCAGTTTTCTCTGCCATCGTGAGATGCGGTCGTCGGCGGTGGCTGGCTCTTCTTCGACGATATCCCCGGGAAGAAACCCCAAATCCAAGGGCTTTGGCAAAGCAGCGGGGCTGGCGGGAATCTCGTTTGGATCGACGGTTTCTGCGATCTGATGGCTTGCAAGCGGGCGGACGCGAGCAGCACGCGCCCGGCGGACGTCCACTGCAAGCAGGAAAGTATGCTCGTTGCGCTCAGCGGTATGTTCTCGGCCCTTGGCGACTGCATCGTCAAAGCCGACAGTCGGTCTTTGTGTCAGCAGCGTCGTCTCCATCATGACGAACTCGCGTGCTTCGGCGGCTTTGCGCACGGCCATCACATCCGGCTGGCTTACAGTTCCGAAGTCGCGATCGGTCAGCCACACGCCCGTCCAGGCGTGCCCTTCAGAAAAGAGCACGACCGGATTGAGCCCCGCAGCCTCAAAGCTGGCTGCGAGCAAAAGCGAGCTGTCGAGGCAGGTCGCCAGTCCCTCGGACCGAATGCGCCCCGGGTCGCGCACCTTTTGGCCGCGAAGTTCAAAGCTGGCTGGCGGCACTGCATAGGTCAGGCCCAGGCCCGTCACTGCTGACCAAATCGCCCCGGCAAGCATCCAGACCCGACCGGGGTCTTTTGACTGATACCCGTCGATGCTGCCATTTTGACCGGCTTGTTCCAAAAGACGCCCGGCGTCCTTGAGGATTGCGGCGATCACGGCGTGATTGGGCGAGACAAACGCCGCCAGAAGCTGCGCCATCTCGCCGACACCACCCCACTCGTCCCGTGCGAGCATCTCGATGGGGCGGCTTTCCTCAAAGAGCACATCGCCATCCTGACGCACGCTCAACTTCAGGTGGCCGATCTCTGCTTCGTTGAGGCCACCCAGAAGCACCGTATCCAGTGGCGTCGCAAGATCGGACAGAGACTGTTTGTCCCCCGGCCGAATACGGTCAATCACCCAAGTCTTCGGTCGAATTAGCCCCGGAACGCATTCTGCTTCGACGACAATATTCTCAAGTGGCTCATCGCCATTATTCGTCAACACAAGCTTCTTGATAATGGACACACCGTTCTGGGAAGAGGCGAAATTAACCTTTCCGGCGACACTTGCCTCTAGCGAGACAGCGGCATTCACCTTCACATCGACAGCCCCAAAGCTCATTACCGCTTTTCCTTATGCCCACCAACTTATGGTTGATACCGCACAAGAGCACGGGTCGGTCGATCCCACAACCCAGAGATGCCTTTTGTCAAATTGGATTTGCAGGGATCGCCTCTTGTTTCGCCGACGCCAACAGGATGAACGTCCAGCAAATAGGCCAGTGAAAAGGAAAAATCTGACGCCAGAGTTTGAATGCGCTCCAGCGTCAGATTCCCTGGAAAGATGCTGACTTCATCTGGCCGGGCTCGCGGCCCAGCCGCTCACACTTTTTTCTACTCCGTCACCACCTGCCCGGGATAGCGGCGGCCCCAGTCGGCCAGAAACGCCGCAATGGCCGGATCACCCGCGAAGGACAACAGCTTGCGCGGCAGGGCCACGCCATGTTCCAGCGCCATGCGGGCACAGGTGACATGATCGCGGTCGGCCCGCTGCGGGCAGTTCTCGGATCCGTGGATGATCGCCCCCAGCAAGGTGCCGCCATGGGCGTTCACATGCCCCAGATCGGGACGCAGCGCGATCAGCCAGCCCATCACCTCGGGCATGCCTTCCCATCCGGCGGATTGCACCGGGGTCACACCCTGCGCATCGGGTCGGTCATATTCCAGACCCAGCGCCACAAGCCGCTTCATGTGATCCAGCTTGCCGGGCAGATGCGCCATGTCACGCAGGATGTTGCGATAGACCTCGGGCAGGCGCGCCGGATTGATATAGCGCCCGGTGGTGTCGCCGCCATCGGCAGCGGCGGCCAAAAGCGCCTCGTCCTCGGTCAGGTCCGGGGGCGTGCCGTGGGATTCGATCGCATGCGCCAGATCGGCGTTGCCGACCACCCGCGCGTGGCCATAGGCGGTGACACCCTGATACAGCGCCGCCGGATCGGCCCCGGCCCCAAGCAACAGGCCGACCATCCGGGCATCCGACATGCGCAGCGCCGCGTGATGCAGGGCCGGAACCGCGCCGTCCTCATCCGGCCGCGCGCCATGGGCCAACAGCATTTCGACCGCCACGTGATCGTTGAAATCCATCGCCCTCAGCACCGCATTGGTGCCGCGTGGATCGGCCCCCGCCGCCAGCAGCATTTTCAGGCCGCTGTGGTGGCCCAGCTCGACCGCGTGATACAGCGACTCGCCGTCATTCGGATCCGCGCCGTGATCCAACAGCCATTGCCCCAGAACCATGTTATCGGCATGGCCAATCGCGCCATAAAGCGCTGACAGCGGGGTGTCCCCCCCTTGGGCGGGCATCGCGTCATTCACATCGGCACCGTTGGCGACCAGCAGGCTGGCAATCGCCAGCATGTCGTCCTTCAACTCGGGCCGGGCGTGGATATAGCGCGAGAACGCCAGATGCAGCATCGGCGTGCGCGGGCCGCGTTTGCGGGTGGCGGCCTCGGGGTCGTCGGCCAGAACCGCGCGCACAGCGGGCAGGTTCAGCAGCGCCACTTGCAGGCCGAACAGGCCCTCGGCCAGATCGGGGGTCTCGTCCAGCAGCGCCTGCACCACGTGGTTTTGCCCGTGATACAGCGCCACTTTCAGCCGTTGCTGCCGGGCCGCGCGGTCCAGCCCCACGGTCTCGGCGGCGAATTTCAGCGCCGGCCAACTGTCAAACCCGGCCTCGCGGGCGACAACATGCAGGTAATCGGCGCGTTTCAAATCATGCACGGATCGCGCCACATGCGCCTTGAGCCGCGTCAACGCAACGGCATCGCCCGCATCGCAGGCCTTTTGCAGTGCCTTGGCGGCACGGCGCAATTTTTCTATGGAGTTTGTCATCGGTTTCCTCTCAACACGCCCGAGGATCCGCTGATCGGGCAAGAGTGAACCGAGATATATGTCGGTCGCTTACTGGGGCGTGCTGATACAGCTTTCCGCGGATCAGGAGGCCGCGCCCGGTCGGCCTGACGCCTGAATAGCACCCGCCTTGCCGCCGGGCCAGAGCCCGCCCGCGCCAGATCTTTCACCTGCGGCAATATCGCCACGCTTGGCGCCATAGCATGAATCTGGACCTCTGCCGGTGGTGCTACTGGACCTCGCCCAGCCCAGCGCGTAACGTGCCTGCGACCACTCTGACGAGGCCCCATGTCTGATACACCCGGCACCGCCTATCAGGTGCTTGCCCGCAAATACCGTCCCGCCACCTTTGCCGATCTCATCGGCCAGGAAGCGATGGTGCGCACGCTGAAAAACGCCTTTGCCGCTGACCGGATCGCGCAGGCGTTCATCATGACCGGCATTCGCGGCACGGGTAAGACCACCACGGCGCGGATCATCTCGAAGGGCATGAACTGTATCGGTCCCGATGGCACCGGCGGCCCGACCACTGAACCCTGCGGCGTCTGCGAACATTGCGTCGCCATCGCCGAAGGCCGCCATGTCGATGTGATGGAGATGGACGCCGCCAGCCGCACCGGCGTTGGCGACATCCGCGAGATCATCGACTCGGTGCACTACCGCGCCGCCAGCGCCCGCTATAAGATCTATATCATCGACGAAGTTCACATGCTGTCGACCAGCGCCTTCAACGCGCTGCTCAAGACGCTGGAAGAACCGCCCGCGCATGTGAAATTCATCTTTGCCACCACCGAAATCCGCAAGGTGCCGGTCACGGTTCTGTCACGCTGTCAGCGCTTTGATCTGCGCCGCATTGAGCCCGAAGTGATGATCGCCCACCTGCAAGGCATCGCCGCCAAGGAAGGCGCGCAAATTGCCGAGGACGCGCTGGCGCTGATCACCCGCGCGGCCGAGGGGTCAGTCCGTGACGCGATGAGCCTGCTGGATCAGGCCATCAGCCACGGCGCCGGTGAAACCACCGCCGAACAGGTGCGGGCCATGCTGGGTCTGGCCGATCGCGGCCGGGTTCTGGACCTCTTTGATATGGTGATGCGCGGCGACGCGGCGGGCGCGCTGTCAGAACTGGCGTCACAATATGCCGATGGCGCCGACCCGATGGCGGTGCTGCGCGATCTGGCCGAAATCACCCATTGGGTCAGCGTGATCCAGATCACCCCCGGCGCCGCCGAAGACCCGACGATCTCGCCCGATGAACGGGCGCGCGGCGTGGCGATGGCCGGGGAACTGCCGATCCGGGTCATGTCCCGGATGTGGCAAATGCTGCTGAAAGCCATGGAAGAGGTCGCCCTGTCACCCAACGCCATGATGGCGGCGGAAATGGCGATCATCCGCCTGACCCATGTGTCCAACCTGCCGACGCCCGAAGATCTGGTGCGCAAATTGCAGGACATGCCGCCGCCGACCTCGCCCGGGCCCTCCGCGCCCGCGCCGTCGAACGGCGGCTCTGGCCCCTCGGCCTATGCCGGTCGCGGCCCCGCTCTGAGCGGTGGTGGGGGGACAAGCGGCGGCCCGGTCGCGGCGCTGGCTCAGGCACCGGAAAACGCATTGGCGCGCTATGTGAGCTTTGAACAGGTCGTGGCCCTGATCCGCGACAACCGCGACATGAAGCTGCTGGTCGAGGTTGAAACCACCTTGCGGCTGGTCAGCTATTCCCCCGGCCGGATCGAATTCGAACCGACTGAATCCGCGCCGCGCGATCTGGCCGCGCGTCTGGGGCAAAAGCTGCAGGCATGGACCGGCGCCCGCTGGGCGATCTCGGTCACCGGATCCGGCGGCGGCAAGACCATCGCCGAGGACCGCGACGCCGAGAAACTGGCGCTTGAGGCCAAGGCCCGCACCCACCCCTTGGTTCAGGCCGTGTTTGCAGCCTTTCCCAGCGCAAAAATAACCGATATCCGAACCCCCGAAGCCTTGGCCAAGGTCGCCGCCCAAGAGGCGCTGCCCGAGGTCGAGGATGAATGGGATCCGTTCGAAGAAGAATAAGGAGCGAATGATATGCTGAAAGGTCTGGGCGGGCTTGGCGATATGGCCAAGATGATGAAAGCCGCGAAGGAAATGCAGGAAAAGGTCGGCCAGTTGCAGGAAGACCTGAACGTGATCACCGTGATCGGTGAATCCGGCGCCGGTCTGGTCAAGGCCACCGCCACCGCCAAGGGCGAACTGACCGGTCTGGAAATCGACCCGTCGATCTTTGTCCCGTCGGAAAAAGAAGTGGCCGAGGACCTGATCCTTGCCGCGATCAAGGACGCTCAGGCCAAGGCGGTCGAGCGCAGCCAGGAAGAAATGCGCAAGCTGACCGAAGGCATGGGTCTGCCGGCCGACATGAAACTGCCGTTCTAAGGCATGAGCAACAGCACCCGCGATATCGAGGGTCTGATCGACCTGATGGCGCGGCTGCCCGGCCTTGGGCCGCGGTCAGCCCGCCGCGCGGTGCTGCATCTGATCAAGAAACGCGGGATGCTGATGACGCCGCTGGCCGAGGCGATGCAGCACGTCGCCGCCACCGCCCGCGAATGCGTAAGCTGCGGCAATATCGGCACCTCGGACATCTGCGACATCTGCGCCGACCCGCGACGCGCCACCGGCGAAATCTGCGTGGTCGAGGACGTGGCCGATCTGTGGGCGATGGAGCGGGGTCAGGTCTTTAAGGGCCGCTACCACGTGCTGGGCGGCACCCTGTCGGCGCTGGACGCGGTCGGACCGGACGACCTGCGCATCCCCAAACTGGTCGACCGGGTCCGCGATGAAGGCGTGCGCGAAGTCATCCTTGCACTGAACGCCACGGTCGATGGCCAAACCACCGCCCATTATATCGCGGATGAGCTTGAAGGCCGCGGGGTGACGGTCACCTCACTGGCCCAAGGCGTCCCGATCGGGGGCGAGCTGGACTACCTCGACGACGGCACAATCAGCGCAGCCCTGAAGGCCCGGAAGAGTTTTTAAGGGGGTGGAGTCAACTACAACGCCTGTGAGCAAGGGCGTTCCGCCTAGTTGGGTTTAGGGCCGCAGCGTTGATAAATCGGGAACTCGAACTCACCTACGCCTTCATGCAGTAAAGAGCTGTGCCGAACTCAAGAATATTCGACAATTGATTGCGCCCACCGGGTTGTAACTAGCCAACGTCCGCCTTCCATTCCCAATGGAAGCCTTGCTACCAGATCGGGCGCTAAGTTGCCTTTCGAGTGCCCTTGCACCTCGGGAAGTTTGCGCACCCCAGAAAAACATCACCTGTCTTACGATTGGTCCTTTTTACCATCTTAGAGCCACATCTAGGGCATGTTGTAGTCGCTGTGTCACTCGCAAGGGCTGCATTTGCGACGTGCGCTTTAGCTGTGGACTTCTTTCTAAGGTTTTCAACGTGTTCCTGACGCACCGCTTTGGTATTCTCAAATGACTGATCACGTAGTTTTTGCGCGTAAGCGTTCACTTGCGCATCGGAAAATACTTGCTCATTTTGGAGCGCGATGAGCCTTCCAAGGTCTTTCAACCCCCAAGCAACGCTATCCGGCATAACTGTCTTTGGCTCAGCTGAGCCAGTGAATACAACGAGGTTATGAAGGGCGTTTTCATCGACCTGTAAAATCTCCTGCACGGCTTTCACATGCGCATAGTTCTGCCGAAGAGGGTTTTGAAAGCTGCGTTTTCTGCGGTTTTGTACTTGGGTCCATTTTTCCTGGTTGGTTTCGCCGAAAATCCAGCCTGACATGTTCTTGGTCTCGATTACGAAAATTCCAAAGCGAGAAAGTATAAGATGATCTATTTGGGTCGTGCCACGCGCAGCCGGCAGAATTAAATCGGACAGGACACGGTAATCATTCTCACGCAGACCGAATGTTAGGGCATTGTGCACCCGCCTCTCACCTCTAGCGCCTTTTCTTTCGGGCGTATCGTAGCTCGCTACAATTGCTCGAAACGTCGAATTCAACAAAAACTTCAGCATAATTACTCACGTTAATTCTATGGCGGCTTTGCATCAGCTGCGGGTTAGAATTGCCTATATGACGTGTGCCGCCAATAACTTAAGTAAAATAGTGGCGCGCTGCGAGTTCAAGCCCCTTCGCTTCCAACTCCAGAGCGGATTTCAGAACCCCGCGGGGAAAGGCGTCTTAGCTTCGCACCCGCGGCGAAATTGAAGCGTCGCAGCGAATGCCCCCAAACAAAAAACCCGGCGCAAGGCCGGGTTTTTCCGTAAAGACCTTTGATCGATCTTATTCGTCTTCGTCGTCATCCCCGCCGGCGGGCAGGTTGAAGAAGCTTTCGGCGTCGGGCAGCGGGGCCTCTTTTTCGTCGTCGTCATTCGACGACAGCGAGAAGGTTTCCAGCCCGGCGATCGACGACGGCATGCGCGACTCGGGCGCCATGCCCAGCGATTGCTCGGTCGACAGCAGCTTGCGGCGTTCGTCGTCCGACATCGCGGCGCCTTCGGCGGCCTTTTTCGCGGCGGCTTTTTGCACGGCGGCATCCAGTTCGGACTGTTTGCACAGGCCCAGCGCGACCGGGTCGATCGGCTGAATGTTCGAGATGTTCCAGTGGGTGCGCTCGCGGATGGCCTGAATGGTCGGCTTGGTGGTGCCAACCAGTTTCGAGACCTGACCGTCGGTCAGTTCCGGGTGGAACTTGACCAGCCACAGGATCGCCGCCGGGCGGTCCTGACGTTTGGACAGCGGCGTATAGCGCGGGCCACGGCGTTTTTCCTCACCCACGGCGGCGGGGTTGAATTTCAGCTTCAGCACATGCGTCGGATTGGCCTCGGCCTTGTCGATTTCTTCCTGCGTCAGCTGGTTGTTCGCAACCGGGTCAAACCCTTTGACACCCGTCGCGACATCGCCATCGGCAATGCCCTGAACCTCAAGCTCGTGCAGACCGCAGAAATCGGCGATCTGTTTGAAACTCAGCGTCGTGTTATCCACCAGCCAGACAGCAGTGGCTTTCGCCATGATCGGTTTGTCCATGACCAAACTCCTTTAAACAAATCTCTCCCGCGCCGGGAAAACGGCTGGTCCGGCTGGACCTTATCCTCGTTTTCGGGGAGGGTTTGGGCCGTATATAGTCGGCCTTGCCGTGAGAGGAAAGAGGAAATGCGTTGGGTTCTGGTGCTGCTGCTAAGCACGCGGCTGGCTTTTGCCGACGGCGAAAAGGCGGGGGATTTCGATTATTACGTGCTGTCGCTGAGCTGGTCGCCGACGTGGTGCGCACTGGAGGGCGACGCGCGCGGCTCGCCGGAATGCGCGGCGGATGCGGATTTCGGCTGGGTGCTGCATGGCCTCTGGCCACAATATGAAACCGGCTGGCCCAGCTATTGCTTTTCGCCCTATGGCAATCCCAGCCGCCAGACCACCGATGGCATGGCCGACATCATGGGGTCCGGCGGGCTAGCGTGGTATCAGTGGAAAAAGCACGGGCGCTGTGCCGGGCTGGCGGCGGAAAGCTATTTCGATCAGGCCCGCCGCGCCTATGAAGCGATCACCCGGCCCGAGGTGTTTCACAAGCTGACCCGCGCGGTCGAGCTACCAGCCGCCGTGGTGGAAGAGGCGTTTCTGACCGAGAACCCGCAGCTTTGGCCCGATGCGATCACCGTCACCTGCAAGGACGCGCGCATTCAGGAGGTGCGGATCTGCCTGACCCCGGATCTTGAGCCACGCGATTGCGGCGCTGACACGGTGCGGGACTGTCGCTTGCAAAACGCATTGTTCGAGCCGGTTCGATAGGGCGGGACGCCTCCGGCGGGAGTATTTGCGCCAAGAAAAAGATCAAACGTTCGCAGTGATCCACGCCTTGGCCGCAGCAAGGTCTTTGGTGTCGAACAACTGCACCGGGCAGCGGATCAGCGGCGCGAACATCTTGACGCCACGGCGGATCCATTTCTTGTCGGTGACGATGGCGATGCGGGCGAAATCGGCCAGATGCATCACGCCCAGACGCGCGTCATCCCAAGCGGCGCCGGCGCTGTAGCTTTCGAATTCGGGGCCGAGAAGATAGAGCAGCTTGAGCTTGCCTTGCGAGGCGATCTTCTGATCGACCAGCGGCATGATCACCTGTTCATAGTCGTCATGGGTGACACAGCCGCTGGCGGACAGCGCCAGCACATCGACGGGATAGTCCGGAAGCACCTGAATATGGGGGGATTTCGCGGTCATGGCGTGTTCCTTTCGCGATCAGGCGGGGCGGCGCAGGTTACGCGCCCCGCCTGATGGATATGGGGGTGCGCCGGGGGTGTCCCAAGGGCTTAGGTGATCCTGAGCACGATCTTGCCGATATGCTGGCTGGTTTCCATCCGGGCATGGGCGGCGGCGGCATCGGCAAGGGGATATTCGCTGTCGATGACCGGGTGGATCTTGCCCGCGTCCAGCAACGGCCAGACCTTTTCGCGCAGTTGATCAGCGATGCGGGCCTTGGCCAGATCGGATTGCGGCCGCAGGGTCGAGCCGGTGATGGTCAGGCGGCGGGCCATGATCTGGGCGAAATTGATCTCGGCCTTGGGGCCGGACAGGAA
>NZ_JBFHDW010000036.1:0-13307 GCF_041584535.1 Actibacterium sp.
ATCGCCGAGGGGCTGGCGAAGAAGATCGTAGAGGGCGAGGTGCCGGAGGTTCTGTCCGGCGCCACCATCTTCTCGCTGGACATGGGCGCGCTGCTGGCCGGCACCCGGTATCGCGGCGATTTCGAGGAACGGCTGAAAGCCGTGGTCTCGGAACTGGAAGAGCACCCGGACGCGATCCTGTTCATCGACGAAATCCACACCGTGATCGGTGCGGGCGCCACTTCGGGCGGCGCGATGGATGCCAGCAACCTGCTGAAACCCGCGTTGCAGGGCGGCAAGCTGCGCTGCATGGGATCGACCACCTATAAAGAGTTCCGTCAGCATTTCGAAAAGGACCGCGCCCTGTCGCGCCGGTTCCAGAAAATCGACGTCTCGGAACCTTCGGTCGAAGATACGGTGAAAATCCTTCAGGGCCTCAAGCCCTATTTCGAGGAACATCACCACATCAAATATACCGCCGACGCGATCAAATCCGCGGTCGAACTGTCGGCGCGCTATATCCATGACCGCAAACTGCCGGACAAGGCCATAGACGTCATCGACGAGGCTGGCGCGGCGCAGCATCTGGTCATCGCTGCCAAGCGGCGCAAAACCATCGGCGCGAAAGAGATCGAGGCCGTGGTGGCCAAGATCGCCCGCATCCCGCCGAAAAACGTCAGCAAGGACGATGCCGAGGTTCTGAAAGACCTCGAAGCCTCGCTCAAGCGCGTCGTGTTCGGTCAGGACGCCGCGATCGAGGCATTGGCCAGCGCGATCAAACTGGCCCGCGCCGGTCTGCGCGAACCCGAGAAACCGATCGGCAACTATCTGTTCGCCGGTCCGACCGGTGTCGGCAAAACCGAGGTCGCCAAGCAATTGGCCGATACTTTGGGGGTCGAGCTGCTGCGGTTTGACATGTCGGAATACATGGAGAAACACGCGGTCAGCCGCCTGATCGGCGCGCCTCCGGGCTATGTCGGCTTTGATCAGGGCGGCATGCTGACCGATGGCGTCGATCAGAACCCGCATTGCGTGCTGCTGCTGGACGAAATCGAAAAGGCCCACCCGGATGTGTTCAACATCCTGTTGCAGGTGATGGATCACGGCAAGCTGACCGACCACAACGGCCGGCAAGTCGATTTCCGCAACGTGGTGCTGATCATGACCTCGAACGCCGGGGCCATGGAGCAGGCGAAATCGGCCATCGGCTTTGGCCGCGACCGGCGCGAAGGTGAAGACACCGCCGCGATCGAGCGCACCTTCACGCCCGAGTTCCGCAACCGTCTGGATGCGGTGATCTCGTTCGCGCCGCTGCCGAAAGAGGTGATCCTGCAAGTGGTCGAGAAATTCGTGCTTCAGCTTGAAGCGCAATTGATGGATCGCGGCGTCAGCATCGAACTCAGCCCCGAGGCCGCCGCGTGGATCGCCGACCGTGGCTATGACGACAAGATGGGCGCGCGTCCGCTAGGCCGCGTCATTCAAGAGCACATCAAGAAACCGCTGGCCGAGGAATTGCTGTTCGGCAAGCTGGCCAAAGGCGGGCTGGTCCATGTTGGCGTCAAGGACGACAAGCTGGAACTTCGGGTCGAGGAACCGACCAAGCGTCAGATCTCAACCCGCAAGCCGCCGCTTTTGACGGCCGATTGATCCGGGTCACGGCATTTGCCCTTATCGCCCTCGCAGCGCCAGCCGCTGCGGGGGCTTTTTTGCTGAATATGCCGCTCGACTGCACCCTGAACGAAACCTGCTATATCCAGAACTATGTCGACCGCGACCCCGGTCCCGGCGCCGCCGATTACACCTGCGGCACGCTCAGTTATGACGGCCACAAGGGCACCGATTTCGCCCTGCCCTCGCTGGCGGCGATGCGCGCCGGGGTCGAGGTTCTGGCCGCAGCCCCCGGCACCGTGACCGCCACTCGCGACGGCATGCCCGACACCGGCCTTGACGGCAGCGACGTTGAG
The DNA here is from genome assembly GCF_041584535.1 of Actibacterium sp. Classification (GTDB taxonomy): domain Bacteria; phylum Pseudomonadota; class Alphaproteobacteria; order Rhodobacterales; family Rhodobacteraceae; genus Actibacterium_D. The sequence goes on from NZ_JBFHDW010000036.1 coordinate 1,944, forward strand.
GACCGCGAATGCGGCAATGGCGTGCTGATCCGCCATGGCGGCGGCTGGGAAACCCAATATTGCCACATGAAGCTGGACAGCATCGCGGTCCAGATCGGCCAGCGCGTCACCAAGGGCACGGTTCTGGGTCAGGTCGGTCTCAGCGGCAAAACCCAGTTTCCGCATGTCCATCTGGCGGTCCGGCACAATGGCAATGTGATCGACCCGTTCCTGACCGAGCCCGCCACCTGCGACGCCACCACCCCTGGCCCCGGCCTGTGGCAACACCCGATCGACTATCGCCCCGGCGGGTTGATCGCGGTGGGGCTGAGCACCGATTTGCCCGACTATGACACCCTGAAAACCACCCCGCCCCCGACCCCGTCCTATCTGCATGCCGACAGCCCGGCGCTGGTGCTGTGGGCCTTGGGATTTGGGGTTCAGGTCGGCGATGTGATGACCCTGCATCTGCTTGGCCCGAATGGCGTTGTCATTGATCAGGAATTCACGCTGGACCGCGCACAAGCACAGGTGTTTCGCGCCTATGGCCATCGCGGCAGCGACTGGCCGATCGGGTTGTATCAGGGGCAGATCGACCTGCGGCGCGGCGATGATCTGATCGACCGCCGGGTGCTGGCGCTGACCATCACCCGCTGATTAACGCTCGGTCAGTTTCAGCTCGATCCGCCGGTTCTGCGCCCGCGCCTCGGCGGTATTGTCGGGGTTCACCGGCTGATATTCACCAAACCCGGTCGCCGCCAGCCGGTCAGCGGGAAAGCCCAATTCGTCGGTCATATAGCGCACCACCGACAGGGCACGGCCCTGACTAAGTTCCCAGTTGTCGCGATATTGCCCGCTGCCCGACAGCGGCACGTTGTCGGTATGACCATCGACGCGGATGATCCAATCGATGCTGGCGGGGATCTGGCCCGAGATATCGCGCAACAGCCCCGCCACCCGCGCGATCTGGGCCTGACCTTCGGGCGACAGATCGGCCGAGCCGGGCTGGAACAGCACCTCGGACGAGAACACAAAACGGTCGCCGACGATCTGAACGCCCTCGCGGCCGGCCAGAACCTCGCGCAGGCGCCCGAAGAATTCCGAGCGGTAATTCTCAAGCTTGGCCGCCTCGGATTTCAGGCGCTCGGCCTCGGCTTCCAGCCGCTTGCGCTCGGCCTCTTCCAGCACGGCGCGGGCGCGCTGTTCGCTGGCGACCTGCGCCAGTGCCGAGTTCAACTGGCTGCCCAGCGTTTCGATCTGAACCTTGGCCGCCACATCCTTTTGCGCCGCCGCATCCAGCAAATTCTGGATCGAGCCCAATTGCGCCCGCAATGCCGCGACCTGTTGGTTCAGTAGTTCAACCTTTCTTTGCCCGGCTTCGGACACCGCCTTTTGCTGATCCAGTTCAGCCCGCGCCACCGCCAGCAAAGCGGCGTTCTTATCCGCCTCGCTAAGCTGCTGCGCCTCGGCCTGATCGGCGGCGGCCCGTGCTGCGGCCAGCAGGGTCAGCGTGTCTTCGGCCTTTTTGCGCTGTTCCTCCAGCGCCAGCGTCATCGCGGTCAATTCGTCGGTCGCGCCTTGCAGCCGCGCACGCAGCGCCTCGGCGGCGGCAGCTTCGGCCAGACGCGCGGCCTCTTCGTCGGACAGCTTGGCCTCAAGATCGGCAACCTGCCCGCCCAGCGCCGCTTGTTTCTCGGCCGCGTCGCGGCGCAGATCGGCGACCAGCGCCTCAAGCGCATCGCGGCGGGCGGCGGCCAGACGTGCGGCCTCGGCCTGTGCATCGACTTCGGTGCGGGCCTGCGTCAGCGCCTGCTCCATCTCGGCCCGCTGCACCAGCAACCCGGCGACCTGCGTTTCGAATGTGGTGATCTGATCGCGGGCCTCGGCCACCTGCGCATTCAGCGAGGCAATCAGCGCCGACTGCGCATCGGTTTCGGCTCTGGCCGCCGCCAGCCGGGTTTCCATCTCGGCCCCGCGCCGCCGTTCCAGACCCAGCGCATCCGCCAGCGCCGACAGCTCAAGGTTCAGTTCGTTCAACTCGGTTTTCTGGCCGGTGATGGTTTCGCGCAGCATGAATTGCACGATCATGAAGATCGACAGCACGAACATCAGCACCAGCAACAGCGCCGTCATCGCATCGACGAAACCGGGCCAGATCGAGGCCTGAAACCGTTGTCCTGTCCGCCGGTTCAGGGCCATCTAGCGGCCCTCGTCCTGCCCTGTGGCGTGGCGCAGCACCTGTGTCAGCACCGCCAGATCGTTGCGCAATTCGGCAAGGGTTTCCTGCCGCCCGGCCGAGATTTCTTCAAGAATGCGCAGCAATTGCACGTCCATCGACCTTAGCCGCATCCGGCTTTCGGCATCGGCGCTGGGGGCGTCTTCAGTGAAATGGTCGGTCATCAGGGCGATCAGCCGGTCCTGCCCTTCGGCAATGCGGTCCAGCGTCGCCGTGGCACCGCTTTCGCTGTCCAGCCGTTGCGCCAGTTGCCCGATCACCCCGGTCAGCTGTTCGAACCGGGCGTCCGCCGCGGCGGCATCGGCGGCGCTTTGGGCCTGTGTGGTTTCCAGCAGCACCGCGATCTGTTCCAGACCGCCAGCCAGCGCCCCGACCTCGGCCCCGTCACCATCGCCGCTGGAGAACCCCAGCCGGGTGATCGTCGACAGCCATTCCTCAAGCTCGCGGTAGAACCGGTTCTGACCGTGGCCCGCGAACAGTTCCAGCAGGCCAACCACCAGCGACCCCGTCAGACCCAGCAGCGACGACGAAAACGCCGTTCCCATGCCGCCCAACTGCGCCTCAAGCCCGGTCATCAGGCGGCCAAAGACCTCGACCCCGCCTTCGCCATCCGAAGGCGCCAGCGACCGGATCGTATCGACCACCGCCGGAACCGTGGTGGCCAGCCCGTAGAACGTGCCCAACAGCCCGAGAAAGATCAGCAGGTTGACGATATAGCGGGTGATGTCGCGGGCTTCTTCGATCCGGGTTGCCACCGAATCCAAAATAGACCCGGCCGAGGTGGCCCCGATCTGCATCCGCGCGCCCCGTGTCCGCAGCAACGCCGCCAGCGGCGCCAGCAAGCGCGGTGCGTGCATTCCATCGCGGACGGATTTGTCTCGGGCGAACCCCTCGATCCAGTGGACCGAGCTGATCAGTTGCAGCACTTGCAGGAAACAGGCCACGACCCCGACGGCAAACACCAAAAGGATCGCGCCGTTCAGGTAGGGGTTGGATAAAAACACCGGCGCAACGCGCGGATAGGCGACATAGGCGCCAAAGCTGAACAGGCCAATGACGACAAGCATCATCAGAATCTGTCGCACCGGTTGCGAAAAATGCGGCTCGGCCTCGCGTTCGGTGATGTCCATCAGACGGCCCCGACCCCTGTTGTTCTTGGCCAAAGTCTAGGCGATGCGATGGGCTGTCACAACACGCAATCTTGGCGCGTGTTTCAGGCCCCTGCTTCGGTCAGAATCTGCCGCACGCGGGCTGTCAACCAATCCAGATCCGGATCGGCAATGCCCAGTTCGACCAGATGCCCGGCGGTGTTGAACAGGTATTCGCTGTTCGGCCCGCGCCCGCCATGAGCATGGGCGATGATCCGGGCCTGTTCGTCCAACGGGATGCCGCCGCAATACTGAACGTGATCGGGGTCGATGATATAGGTCACCGCCCGCACCTGACCGCCGCTGCGCAGATCAAGGTCCAGTTCGGCCTCAAGATAGGCGGACGAGATCAATTCACGCTCGCGCAATTCGGCCAATGTCTGATCCTCGGTGCCGGGCTGAACCCGAAAGGCCAACCCCTGACACGAGGCCTCGGCCGCCGCATCCAGCGCCAGCACCAGACCGGGCTGTTCGACCGTGCCGCGATGGTGGATCGAGCGCATGCAGAACGAGCGGTGAAATCCCTCCAGCCGGGCGATCTGACGCTCGGCCACCGGGAAACCGGGGTTCCACATCAGCGATCCATAGCCGAACACCCACATTTCCGCTTGCCGCATTGCTCTGGTCCTCTCTCTATGCCCCCTGTAAACACCAGCAGGACGCTAAGGGAAAGGGGCCCCGGAATGCGCAAGTTGATTGTTCTGGTTATCGTGGTCGCCGCGCTGTGGGGTGGCTATTGGGCCATGGCCGCACGCGGGGTGAACCGGGCGCTGGATGCGGGCACCGCGGCTTTGCAGGCGCAGGGCTGGACGCTGGACTATTCCAAGCGGGCGCTGAATGGCTTTCCCAGCCGACTGGACACCAGCTTCAGCGATCTGCGGCTTGCGCCGCCGTCCAAGGCGGTCACATGGCAGGCGCCGTTCTTTCAGGTGCTGACGCTCAGCTATAAACCCAACCACCTGATCGCGGTCTGGCCGCAGCGGCAACAGCTTCAGACCTATGCCGGGACCTATGATCTGGCCACCAGCGATATGCGAGCCTCGGCGGTGTTTCAGCCCGACACCAGTCTGGCGCTGGATCATGGCAACGCGGTGATCAAACAGCCCGTGCTGACCCTGCCGCGCGGCCAGAGCCTGAGCGCGCAAGAGGTCCGGCTGGCGATCCGCCAGATCGGCGGCGATCCGACCCGGCACGAGGCGGCGCTGGAACTGGACGGTTTCGATATCCCGGTGATGTGGCTGCAACAGGCCGGGTTCGGGGCCGAGGCGCCGACGGTTCTGACCCTGCTGCGGATCAACAGCGAGCTGACCTTTGACCGGCCGCTGGATCGCACCGGCGTCGAGACCGGCACGCCGGCGGTGCAAAGCTGGACCCTGAAAAGCCTGCAACTGACGTGGGCGGACATGACCCTGAACCTGACCGGCACCTTGACCCCGGATGCCAGCGGCGCCTTGTCGGGCGAGGCCACGCTACGGGCGACGCATTGGCGCAAGCTGCTGGGCCTGTGGCCGATGACCGAGGAACAACGCGCCCGGCTGATGCTGGCGCTGGGGGCGCTGTCTCCGGATGGCACCACGCTGGAGCTACCGGTGCGGATGGCGCAGGGACAGGTTCTTGTAGCGGGCCTGCCCGTGGGACCGGCGCCGCGCCTGCCTTAACGGCAATAGGGACCCGAGCGATATCTGGCCGTGTCCAGATGGAAATGGTCTTGATGATACTGGTCCGATTTCGGCCCCAGAACCGTGCCGAACGGCCCGCAGGCCGCCTTGTGCATCTGGCTTAGCATCTTGCCCTTGGCGCCAGTGCCCCAATCGTCAGCCACCGTCAGCCGCAGCCCGTTGTTCAGATTGACCGCCGAAATGTCGATCGCCTTGCCCTTGCCATGCTCCGAAATCTTCGCCCCCGGCTGGCTGTTGCGGGTGCGGCAGGAATAGCTTGAGGCCACCGACAGCGACTCAACCCCGCCGCCCTTGCGCCCGACCACCGGCTTGACCCCGTCCTTCAGCCATTTCTTCAGCGCCTTGGCGGTGGTGCAATCCATCGTCGCTGGCTGAGACAGGCGCACGCCGTCGACCTCGGTCACTTCGACCGGGTCCGCGACGCCGCAACCCTGCACCTGAGCGGGGATCGGCGACAGCTTGCGCCCCCGGATCGAACTGTCGCCACAGATCGCCCCCACCGGGCCCGAGGTCACGCCCCTTGGCTGGGTCTGGACGCTGGCGGCGGGGATCGGTTGCGCGCTATTGCCCGGACGCGGGCGCGGCATCAGCGATGTGGCGACACCGGCATGGGCGGCCATCGAGAATGACATACGGTGCGACACCGGCGCGCCGGGAATTGCCGGACGGGCGCGCGGGCGCACGGCATCCGCCGGGGGACCGAAGATCGGCAAAAGCCGTGGCAGGGATTTGTTGGCAGCCACCAAGGGCGGGCGCGCTTTAGGCACCAAGGACTGCCGGATCGCGGCCTCGGTCGCATCTGTTCCCGCCACAAGGGCGGCAAAGCTGAGTATTACGGCAAAGCGCTTCAACCCTCGGCCTTTTTATGGACCCGCCCGAAATCAGGCGCGTCAGTATCCTGCCCGGCCTCGATGATACCACGACGGATGGCCCGTGTCCGGGTGAAATAGGCGTGCAGGTGGTCGCCGTCGCCGGTGCGGATCGCCCGTTGCAGCGCGAACAGCTCTTCGGTGAAGCGGCCCAGAATTTCCAACGTGGCGTCCTTGTTGTTCAGGAACACATCGCGCCACATCGTCGGGTCGCTGGCGGCGATCCGGGTGAAATCGCGGAACCCGGCAGCCGAGTATTTGATGACTTCGCTATCGGTCACCCGACGCAGGTCGTCGGCGACGCCGACCATCGTATAAGCGATCAGGTGCGGCGTGTGGCTGGTGACGGCCAGAACCAGATCGTGGTGTTCGGCGTCCATCTCGTCGACATTGGCGCCCATGCCTTCCCACAGTGCGCGCAACTGCGCGGTGGCGGCGGGGTCGGTGCCGTCGACCGGCACGATCAGGCACCAGCGGTTGTCAAAGAGTTCAGCAAAGCCCGAGCGCGGGCCGGAATGCTCGGTGCCCGCCAGCGGGTGCGCCGGGATGAAATGCACGCCTTCGGGGATATGCGGCTGCACAGCGGCGATCACCGCCTGCTTGACCGAGCCGACATCCGTAACCGTCGCGCCGGGCTTCAGATGCGGACCGATTTCAGCCGCGACCGCGCCCATCGCGCCAACCGGAACCGCCAGCACAACCAGATCGGCGCCCTGCACGGCCTCGGCGGCGGTATTGACCACGCGATCGCACAGGCCGATCTCGGCGGCAATCGCGCGGGTTTCGGCCGAACGGGCAGTGCCAACGATTTCGTCCGCCAGACCGGCGCGGCGCATGGCATGCGCCATCGACCCGGCGATCAGGCCCAGACCGATCAGCGCAACGCGGTTGTAGATCACGCTCATGCCGATTGCCCCTTGAAGGTGCGCACCGCATGGGCAACGCGGCGGCAGGCGGCCTCGTCCCCGACGGTGATCCGCAGGCAGTTCGGCAGACCATAGCCCGCGACATGCCGCACGATGATGCCTTCGTTTTTCAGGAAGGCGTCACAGGCCAAAGCTTCGTCCGCCGATGCGAACCGGGCCAGCACGAAATTCGCGGTCGAGGTGTCCGAGGGCACGCCCAGTTCCGCCAGCGCCTCGGCCAGCCACGCCCGCATCCGGGTGTTCTCGGCGCGGCATTTCTCGACATATTCGACATCGCGCACTGCGGCCTCGGCGGTGGCCATCTGGGTTTCCGACAGGTTGAACGGCTGACGGATACGGGTCATCACGTCGATCAATTCCTGCGGGCCATAGCCCCAACCGATCCGCAACCCGCCCAGACCGTAGATCTTGGAAAAGGTCCGGGTCATGATGACATTGTCGCGGCTTTCAACCAGACCGGCGCCGCCGTCGAAACCTTCGACATATTCGGTATAGGCACCGTCATGCACAAGGATCGCGCCCTTGGGCAGGCCATCGGCCAGACGCGCGACCTCGTTCCCGCCGATCATCGTGCCGGTGGGGTTCGCCGGATTGGCGATGAACACGATCTTGGTGTTCTCGGTGCAAGCCGCCAGAATCGCATCGACATCGACGGTGCGCTCGCGCTCGGGCACGCAGACCGGGGTCGCGCCGACCATATGCGCAAGGATCGGATACATCGAAAAGCCGTGTTCGGTGTGGATGATTTCGTCACCCGGACCGGCAAAGGCATGGGCCACGAATTGCAGCACCTCATCCGAGCCAACGCCACAGATGATCCGGTTCGCGTCCAGCCCGTGCACCTCGGCAATGGCGGTGCGCAGCGCGGCGTGGTCAGTGTTGGGATAACGATGCAGCTTGTGGACCGAACGGGCAAAGGCCTCTTTGGTCTTGTCCGAAGCGCCGAACGGGTTCTCATTCGACGACAATTTCAAGACATCGGTCTTGCCCGCGATATGAGACTGCCCGCCCTGATAGAGCTTGATCTCCATAATCCCCGGCTGAGGCGTAATGTCAGACATTGGTCCACTCCTGTTTGTCGTTTCAATACCCAGCGCGCATCGCCAATGCCAGATGGAAACATGCGGGCGCGCGCTGGCTGTTGCGAAAAAGCCGGTGGAAACGGTTGATTGGCAGGCCGGTTTGCGGGAAGAGCAAGGCAAAGGAACCCGCGAATGACCACATGGCCCCAGCTGACCCATGACTGTAGCGCCTGCGCGGCGCTGTGCTGTCTGGCGCTGGCCTTTGACCGGGGCGACATGTTCGCCATCGACAAGCCCGCCGGGTTGCCCTGCCCGAACCTTGGGCCGGGCGGTGCCTGTTCGATCCATAACGATCTGACCGCCAAGGGTTTTGCTGGCTGTGTCGGCTATGGCTGTCAGGGCGCCGGTCAGCGCGTGACGCAGGAGCTGTTCGGCGGCCAGTCATGGCAGGATCAGCCCAAGTTGGCGCAACCGATGATCGAAGCGTTTCGCGCGCTGCGGCAGGTGCATGACCTGCTGGCAATGCTGCGCGCCGCCGAGGCGCTGCCGCTGAACGACGCACAGGCCGCCCGCCACCGCGATCTGATCGCGGCGCTGATCCCAACCGAGGGTTGGAGCACGGCCGCGCTGGACGCGTTCCTGACCGGCCCCCTGCCCGCACAGGTGCAGGCATTCTTTACCTCGCTGCGCGACATCGCCCGGCAGAAATGAAAAAGCCCGCCAGATGGCGGGCCTTCCCATAAATCGTTGTGGATCGGCGAAGATTAGTTCTTCGCGTAGAATTCCACGACCAGGTTCGGTTCCATCATCACCGGATACGGCACGTCCGACAGGGTCGGGGTCCGGGTGAAGGTGGCGGTCATTTTCGAGTGGTCGGCTTCGATGTAATCCGGCACGTCACGCTCGACCAGTTGCACGGCTTCCAGAACGACAGCCAGTTGCTTGGAACGATCACGCACTTCGATCACGTCGCCTTCCTGGACGCGGTACGAGGGGATGTTCACGCGCTTGCCGTTCACCTTGACGTGGCCGTGGTTCACGAACTGACGGGCAGCAAAGATGGTCGGCACGAATTTGGCGCGGTACACGACGGCGTCCAGACGGCGCTCGAGCAGGCCGATCAGGTTTTCACCGGTGTCGCCTTTGACGCGCTCGGCTTCGCCATAGATGCGGCGGAATTGTTTCTCGGTCAGGTCACCATAGTAACCCTTCAGCTTTTGCTTGGCGCGCAGCTGGATACCAAAGTCCGACAGTTTGCCTTTGCGGCGCTGGCCGTGCTGGCCGGGGCCGTATTCACGACGGTTAACCGGGGATTTGGCGCGACCCCAGATGTTTTCACCCATCCGGCGGTCAATTTTATACTTGGCAGACGTGCGTTTGGTCACGGCTGAACTCCTTCTTAGGGCGACGCCTTGCGGCGTCTATGAAGGGCGTTGTCCTTTCCCGTTTCCGGGAGACAGGCATCCCCTTGCGAGGGCCACCAACACCAATGAAAACCCGGCCATTGCGGGCCGGGATGCGGGGCTTATACAGCCCGATCTTGCAGAGTCAATGCCGCAGGCCGTCCTAATGCTGCAATATCGCCGCTTCCGAGGCATTCAGATTGCGCCGCGCGAAACCGCCGTAAAGGAACGGGTCGGTGTCGATGCCGGGACAGCGCTCCAACAAACCGGCGCGCTGATCCGGTGCGATCGTGTCCAGCGAGGTATGGGCCGGGTGAAAGCTTTCGGCTTCGACGCCATTTGCAAAGATCACCTGATGGCGCTCCAGCAGGATATGCACGTAGGTCACCGAGCGCAGCTTGTAATCGACCGTGATCGAGCGGTCGTTCAGCAGGTCTTGCGCGGCAACCAGAACCTCGGGCGTCTGGAACAGCATCTGCGCCGCCCGGCCCTTGATCAACAAACGGTGGCGCGGCGAGACGATCAGATCCTCGTCCGGTCGGCCAAAGCCCAGCGCCCCGGCCCGCACGCGGATCGGCCGCAGATGCGGCATGGCGAACAGGCGGGCGCCGGTCATGGTGCGGCTGCCGGTCCACAGCACCGGCTGCGGGCCATCGTCCAGCGTCGTCAGGTAATCGCCTTCGCGCAGGTCCTGCACCGGGCGCCGCCCTTGCGGCGTGTCGATCATCGTGCCAGCCGCAAAGCAGATCACCCGGCTTGCGTCGGAGTGGCGCGGGCTGGGCGCAACGTCTTCGGCCAGCACCCGAACCACCCACAGATCCACATCCTGCGGCGGCAATTCATCGACGAACATCAACAGCGGCGGACGCCCCTCGCCCACCGGAACCTCGGTCGCGGTAAAGCTGTGGCGGCCATCGGTCACCACGAAGCCGCGATCGGGCAAATCGGTGTCGGGTTGATCATGAATGGTTTTCAGCGGGTCCAGCGCCGCGCCCACCAGACGGTGCACACTTTTCGCCACCCGCTTGCGAAGATCTGCCTTCCCCCGCGCATCTTTCAACAGCAGAAGATCCATAGGACCATCCAGCCGCGTGGCTTGCCCCACGCGCCGCCAGACCGAACCAACGGCCAAAGCGGTTAAAGGTGCTGCCCGCACCCCGTCTACTTCTGTTTGCGACCAGGGAATGACAAACGTGCCACGAAAGCCCGTTTCCATACCTATGCCTGCCTCGATATCTTTTTTTATTGGCAGGACGTTAGCACGGGTTCTTCATTTTGGCAATTCTGTGATTCGCCGCCCGATGCGGGCCGTGGATCAGAAACTGAAGCGCAGGTTCAGCGTGCCCAGCACCTGACTTTCGGGTTGGGCCGAGAATTCCTTGCCCATCCATGTCATGCCATAGAACACCCCGAATGTGCTGCCTTCCCAATTGACGCCTGCCCGCAGGCGGCTGCGCGCATTGGTCAGGTCATAGCCCTGCGAGGCGGGCAGATAGGCCGAATGCGCGACATAGGCGACATCGCCGCCCAACAGAAAAGACACGCCGTTTTCGGCGCTGTGGGTGGTGTTGTAAAGCTGCCCGGTGATGCCATCGCGGACCATCAGATCGCCACGGCCCATATCGCCAAAGATCAGGTCTCCGCCAACGCGGACCAGCGTTTCCGCCCCGGCCTGAACCTCGACAAACGGGCGCGAGGTCATCGTGCCGCCCAGCGAGAACGGCATCGTGGCGCTGGCAACGGCGGTGGGATAGACCGCGTTGCCGATCTGGTTCGAGGTCGCGGGCTGCGGCGACGGTGCGTCCAGAACGCTGTGCGCCCATTCCTGAAAGCCGGAAATGCCGGTTTGCGGCCCGACGGCGACCAGATCGCCCCCGACCGCGAAATCGACCAGCCCCGGCGAGAAATGCGTATGCAGGCCAAAGGACAGAACCCCGGCATAGCGGCGGTCATTCTTGGCCGGCGCGGTCAGGCTGGCCGGCGCGATGATCTGGCTTTGCAGGCGGTATTCCAGCAAATCGCCAAATCCGCTGGGCAGGCCGCCACCCCATTCCGGGCCTTTGACCATGCTGACCGTATACGACCCGCTGCGCCAGCGGTCG
>NZ_JBFHDW010000037.1:0-13237 GCF_041584535.1 Actibacterium sp.
CATACAGCATGGTGCGCGCGGCGTTGGTGGCGTCGGTGGCATGAACCTTGCCGCCTGTCAGGTTCCAGATCAGCCAGCTATCGACCGTGCCAAAGGCCAGACGCCCGGCCTTGGCCGCCGCGCGGGCGCCTTCGACGTGATCCAGCAGCCAAGCCAGCTTGGTGCCGGAAAAATACGGATCACACAGCAGCCCGGTGGCGTGGCTGATCGCCGCCTCATGCCCCGCCGCACGCAATTCGGCACAATGATCGGCGGTGCGGCGGTCCTGCCAGACGATGGCGCGGTGCAGCGGCTTGCCGGTTTCCCGGTCCCACAGCACCGTGGTCTCGCGCTGGTTGGTGATGCCGATGCCGGCAATATCCGCCGCCCCGACCCCGGCCTGATCCATCACCGCGCGGCAACAGCGCAGGACGGTCTGCCACAGGTCGTCTGCGTCATGTTCAACCCAGCCCGAGCGCGGGAAATGCTGAGCGAATTCCTCTTGCGCGGTGGCCACGACCCGCATCTGCGCGTCCAGCAGCAACGCCCGGCTGGACGTGGTTCCCTGATCTATCGCCAGAACAAAGGTCATTGCGGCCCTCCCTCGTGCTCAGACTGCATCCATTCGTCCAGCGCCGCAATCTGGTCGCGGCTCATCCACAGCCCCAGTTTCGAACGCCGCCAGACCACATCTTCGGCTCGCTGCGCGAATTCTCGGGTCATCAGCCAGCGCAGTTCAGCCTCGGTCAGGGTGGCGCCGAAATCGCGGCCCAGATCGGCGGTGGTTTTGGCCTTGCCCAATATCGCAACCGCCTCGGTGCCGTAAGCGCGGATCAGGCGTGTGGCCCAGCGCGGCGACAGGAACGGATAGGCGGCCTGAAGATCACCGATCAGCGCTGCAGCGCCATCCACGGCGAAATCGCCGCCCGGCAGCGGGGCCGAGGCGGTCCACGCTGGGCGACCGGGAAACAGGCGGTTCACAGCGGCCTGCGACAAGGCGCGGTAGTTGGTGATCTTGCCGCCCAGCACGTTCAACAGCGGCGCGCCGGGGTTTTCAGAGTGCAGGACAAAGCTGCGGGTGGCGGCGGTGTCCGAGGCGGCACCGTCATCGACCAGCGTCCGCACCCCGGCGAAACTGTGCACGACATCCTGTGCAGTAATCGGGTCGCGCAGATAGTGGTTGGCAAAGGCCAGCAGGTAGTCGCGCTCGGCCTCGGTGCAGATCGCCGGGGTTTCGGGACCGGGATGCGCGGCCTCGGTGGTGCCGATCAGGGTGAAATCATGCTGATAGGGCAGCAGAAAGATGATCCGGCCATCGCTGCCTTGCAGGAAATAGGCCCGGTCGTGATCGAACAGGCGGCGGGTGACGATATGGCTGCCGCGCACCAGACGAATCTGGCGCGGCCCGGTTTGCCCCAAGGCGCTGTGCAACACCGCATCAACCCATGGTCCGGCCGCGTTGACCAAGGCCCCCGCCGTCACCAAGCGTGTGACCCCGGTGCGGGTGTCGCGCAGGGTGATCTGCCATTGACCGTGCTCGATTTGGGCCCCGGTCACCTGCGTGCGGGTCATGATTTTGGCCCCGCGCGTGGCCGCATCGCGGGCGTTCAGCGCCACCAGCCGCGCGTCATCGACCCAGCCATCGGAATATTCGAACGCAGTGCGATACCGCGGGTTCAGTGCCGCCCCTGCCGGATCGCGGCGCAAATCCAGCCGCCGTGTGCCGGGCAAAAACCCGCGCCCGCCCAGATGGTCATACAGGAACAGGCCCAGCCGGATCATCCACGCCGGGCGGCGGCCTTTCAGCCATGGGAACAGCCGGGTCAGCAGGCGCGAGGCGGGGGTTTCGGTTTCAAACCGCATTTCGGCATGGACCGGCAACACAAAGCGCATCGGAAAGGCGATATGCGGCATCAGGCGCAGCAGGATTTCGCGCTCGCGCAGCGACTCGCGCACAAGGCCGAATTCAAAGAACTCAAGATAGCGCAGGCCGCCATGGAACAGTTTACTGGAGGCCGACGAGGTGGCCGCGGCCAGATCGCCCTGTTCCGCCAGCCCAACCTTTAGACCGCGCCCCGCCGCGTCGCGGGCAATGCCGCAGCCATTCACGCCGCCACCGATGACAAACAGATCGAACATCGGGGGATGAGGGTTGGACATAGGGTCTCCGATCGGGTGACCTATTGGAAACACGCGACGGGGCAAGCCGTCAAGCAAGCGTCAGCCAAGCGCAGGACCGCAGGCAAAACGCCGGATGGCCAACGCTGACGGCGAACCGCCGCGTCAGTCGCCGCCGGCCTCAGCCAGATCCCGCAGCGCGTCGCGGATGATGACCCAGGACGATTGGAGAAACAGCGCGGCGATCGCCAAAGCGACAATCCGGTCGGGCCACGCCGTTCCGGTTAGGGCGACAAACCCCGCCGCGACAACCACCACGGCATTTCCAATCGCATCGTTGCGGGAAAACAGCCAAACCGCGCGCACATTCGCGTCTCCGGCCCGATGCGGCACCAGCACCAGCGCTGCCGCGACATTTACCGCAAGCGCGACAAGGGCGATCACACCCATCAGCTCGGCCTCGACCGGCTGATGCGAGAATAACCGCCAAAGGGTATTGCCAAACACCCCCAGCCCCAGCGCGCCCAGAAACAGACCCTGAAGAAGCGCGGATCGCGCCCGCCAGCGCAGGCTCCAACCGATGGCAAACACACCCAGCAAGGTGATCAAACCATCGCCAAGAAAATCCAGCGCATCGGCCTTCAACGCTTGCGAGCCAGCCACAAAGCCCCCAACCGTTTCAATGATGCCGAAGCCGACATTCAAGGCGATGACGATCCACAGCGCCCGCCGGTAGGCCGCAGTGATATGGGTCTGCGGTTTGGCACCGGCGTCGATCAGGTCAAGGTGATACCCCGCCTCGGAAACCGCGCGTTCAACATCGGCAAGGCGCGCATCGTTTGCGGCGACATCCAGCGTAAGGATCTGCGACGCGGTTGAAACCTTCGGGTCCGCCACACCGGCCGAGCGCACAGCCTTTTCGATCTTCGCCGCACACGAAGCACAATCCATTCCGGTGACGCGATATTGCACAGCTTGATCCACGACGCATTCCTTCCCGGAAATGGGTCTATTGCCGGTCATCGGCAGAGTCCACGAGACAAAATGGCTCGGCCTTGCGGGTCTGCGCCAGACGATCCTGCGCATCCGCTGCACGTGTCGAGTCGTTCTAGGGATGTTGGGGTATGGCGTTGATCGTAGCAATAAAGGAACGCCCAAGAGATGCTGGGAGGCCCTTTAAAATAATCATGTTAGTGATTTTGGTCGGAGTAAGAGGATTCGAACCTCCGGCCCCTGCCTCCCGAAGACAAGAGCCTTCTCGCCTCAGATGGAGGCTTGACGAACCGATTGGGCGGCAACCCACTAATTTCCTTTTCTTTTGTTCCAATACGAGCGAACTCTAGCGAACCTAGGAGAACCGTCAAGAACGTGGAAATCTTTCCCCCGGTGTTCCCCTGGATGCTACGGAGACAAAGATGCGAGCCAAAAACCTGACCACCAAGGGCATCGACGCCCTAAGTGCCTAGCTCCCGGCGGTCGAGCTGGGAGATGTCGATGAGGTACGCGACACGCACCTTCCAATGCACCTCCGCACCATGCCGATCAATGACGGCGCGGATTTGCTTCTGGATTCTGTCTTCGCTTGTGTTGCGGAATTTCCGGAGCATCAGGCGATGGTATCACTCAGCGCTCCGTTCGCAATGCAGCCGGTTGCATACTCCTGCAATCTGTTTACGTTCCGACTGATCAAATATGGAGGTTTCATTGCGCGAAGTTAAGGTTGTTCTTGCATTCTTGTTGGTGACGATGCTGGCCGCTTGCAGCGGAACGATGCAAGGCTCTGTGCGAGGCACCGGTCAGCCAGTCATTTTCAACTACGAGCAGGGGATGAGTAGTGACACCCTGACCGCAGTGATTGACGGCGAGACCTTCCACGGCAAGGCGGTCATGAGAGGTGCTACATCGACCGTTGGCACGGGGTTCGGCACGGCATACGCGGGCGGAACCTCCGCTTACGGCACAAGCACCATCTTCGGCACAACCACAACAGGCGACGTTGTAGCTACGCTCCTAGGTTCGCGCGGCTCCAGCCTGAACTGCGACCTCCAGTATGCTGATAGCAGCGGTTACACGACCGCAGGTGGCGTCGGTGTGTGCAGACATAGCGATGGCAGGGTAATAGACATCGTCTGGTGATGATGAGGCGGGCAAGTGTTAGCCCACCGCCTGCAACCCGCACTCAGGCGTGATCCTCCCCCACTGAAGTGGTCCGCCGTTATGTTTAGGAAAACGGAGGATCAATTGTTTTTATTGGTCGGAGTGAGAGGATTCGAACCTCCGGCCCCTGCCTCCCGAAGACAGTGCTCTACCAGGCTGAGCTACACTCCGACCGTGACGGGCGGATTATACCGGCACATCGGGTTTGGCAAGGGGCTTTGGGCTTATTATTCCGACTGGCCGCGGATCAGTCGCTGAAGCGTGGTAATCCGTGGAACCGTGGCGGTGGACAGGCGGCTGCGGGTGCGCAGAACCGGCGTGACCGAGGTCTTGGAGCCACCCTCGCGCAGGACGATATAGATGCCGCTGGCGATGATCACCGCCGCCCCCAGCGCGGTGTGCCAATCCGGGTATTCCGAAAAGAACAGCGCCCCGAACAACGTCGCCCACAGGATCTGGGAATATTGCATCGGCGCCACGACCACGGCGCTGGCGCTGCGATAGGCGGCGATCTGTAACAGGCTGGCGCTGAACACCAGCACCGCCATCAGCGCCAGACCGCCCAGATGCGGCAGTTCGATGGGCTGATACACGAAAGGCATGATGCAGCCCATGATGATGAAATTCGCCATCATCGGATACAGCAACAAAACCGCGCTGCGCTCGTCCTGACCGATCTTGCGCACAATGACCGCCGCCAGTGACGAAAACACCGCCGCCGCCAGTGCCGCCGCGTGGCCAAGCGTCAGCTCGGTATCGCTGGGCCGCAGCACAATCATCACGCCGATCAGACCGACAATGATCGCTGCTGCCCGGTGCAGGCCGACCCGCTCGCCCAGCACGGGGATCGCCAGCAGGGTAATCAACAGCGGAGTCGCAAATAGAATCGCATAGGTCTGGGCGAGAGGCAGATGCGCGAAGGCGTAAAACACGCATTGCGTCGTCAGCACTGCTGAAACCGTCCGCAGCGCCGTCCAATACGGGTGGCGCGGCCGCAAATTGCCATCGGTCCGGTCGCGCAACAGCATCAAGGTGACCACCGGAAAACCGAACATCACCGAGAAGAACACGATCTGAAACGCCGAATAGGACGCGCCCAGCGTTTTGACGATCGCATCGTGCGACGCAAAAACCGCAAAGGCAGACAGGGCGTAAAGCGCCCCTTTGGGATTGGAACCGATCACCGCAAGTCCTGTGCAAGGATGTCAGGAAAATGAATTGCACTTGCGCCCGGACACTGCAAGGTTTGACTTCGCGCCACCGCAACGGAGAGTCATGTGCTTGCACAAATTCTGGTATTGATGGGCGGGGTTGGCCTGTTCCTGTTCGGAATGCAGGTGCTGACCGACGCCATCCGGCAAATGGCCAATACCCATATCCGGCAGATTTTGGCGCGGTTCACCACCTCGCCCCTGACCGGGGCGCTGACCGGCGCGGCGACGACGGCGGTGATCCAATCCTCAAGCGCGACGATGGTGACGGTGATCGGCTTTGTCGGGGCCGGGCTGATGACCTTTCCACAAGCGATCGGCGTGATCTATGGCGCCAATATCGGCACCACGATGACCGGCTGGATCGTCACGCTTGTCGGGCTGAAGCTGAAACTGGGGCTGGCCGCACTGCCGATCCTGTTCGGGGCCAGTTTGCTGCGGATTCTGTCCTCTGGCCGTGCCGCGCGCATCGGGCTGGCGCTGGCCGGGTTCGCGCTGGTGTTCATCGGGCTGGACATGATGCAGGACGGTGCCGCGATCTTTCGTGACATCCTGACCCCTGACAGCTTTCCCGGCGATACCTTTCTGGGGCGGCTGCGGCTGCTGCTGGTCGGGCTGATCTTTACCGTGGTGGTGCAATCCTCCAGCGCCGGGATCGCCATGGCGCTGGTGCTGATGGCAACCGGGTCTATCGGCCTGTCCCAAGGGGCGGCGATGGTGATCGGGATGAATGTCGGCACCACCGTCACCGGCTTGATGGCGTCGATCGGCGGCTCGCGCGATATGCGCTGCACCGCCGCTGCGCATGTGGCCTATAACGTCATCACCGGCATTCTGGCCTTTGCCCTGCTGGGCCTCTGCATCCCGCCGCTTGCTGCGGTGATGGGGGCGGGAAACCCGGCGGCGCTGGTGACGTTCCACACCCTGTTCAACGTGCTGGGCGTGGCGATCATGCTGCCTTTTACCCGCCCATTTGCCCGGCTGATCGAACGGCTGGTGCCGGGGAAATCGATATCCCTGACCGAGGCACTGGATCAGCGCCTTTTGCCCGACCCCGCCGCCTCGATGGACGCCGCCACCACCGCCGCCCGCACCATTTTACAGAACATGGCGCTTGAGACCGGGCTATGGCTGTCACCGGGCCGCCGCCGCCCGCCGTTGCATCTGTTCACCCGGATTCACCCGGCGCTGGACGAGTTGCAATTGTTCATCGCGCAGATTCAGATCGTTTCGGGGCATGAGGCGCAGTTACAGCGCTATTCGGCGCTGTTGCATCAATACGACCACCTGCACCGGCTGGCGCAACAATTGGACGCCGGCACCCATATGACCGGGCTGAAAGCCGATCCCGGTCTGCGCCGCGCGACTCAGGCCTTTGGCGCCGCCTTGTTGCGCACCGGCAATGGCCAGTTCAACAGCGCCCGGATGCAGCGGCTGGAAAAGCTGATTCAAGGCCGGGTCAACCGGTTGCGGCGCTCGGCCCTGCTGCGCGAGCATGTCGGCCTGATCAGCATCAGCGGCGTGTTCGAATTGACCGACTCGATGCGCTGGCTGAACCGGTCGGTGCATAACGCCACGCAGGTCTTGCATTATGCCGAGCTGAGCGCGCCGCCGGTCGCACCCCTGACGCCCGATCCCGAACCCGCAGCGCCAAAAGAAAACGCCCCGGACTAGACCGGGGCGTTTTGGAATTTCAAAGGTCGGCGAAACTCAGAGGCTGGCGTCCAGCGCCGCCAGAATCGCGTCGCCCATTTCCACGGTCGACACCGGGGTCACGCCCTCTTGGCCCAGCAGATCGGCGGTGCGGACACCATCGGCCAGCACTTTTTCAATCGCGGCTTCCAGACGGTCGGCTTCAGCGCCTTCGTCAAAGGAATAGCGCAGCGCCATCGCAAAGCTGAGGATACAGGCGATCGGGTTGGCCTTACCCTGGCCGGCGATATCCGGGGCCGAACCGTGCACCGGCTCGTACATGGCTTTCGGGCGGCCATTCTCCATCGGCGCGCCAAGGCTGGCCGAGGGTAGCATGCCCAGCGAACCGGTCAGCATCGCGGCGGCATCCGACAACAGGTCGCCGAACAGGTTGTCGGTGACGATCACGTCAAACTGTTTGGGGTTGCGGCACAGCTGCATGGCGCCAGCATCGGCATACATGTGGCTGAGTTCGACATCCGAATATTCGGCGTCATGCACTTCGGTCACGACCTGACGCCACAGGATGCCCGATTCCATCACGTTGGCCTTTTCCATCGAGCAGACCTTGTTGCCGCGACGGCGGGCCAGTTCGAACGCCGAGCGCGCCACGCGGGCGATTTCGGATTCGGTGTAACGCTGGGTGTTGATGCCCACGCGCTCGTTGCCTTCTTTGAAGATACCGCGCGGCTCGCCAAAGTAGATGCCGCTGGTCAGTTCGCGCACGATCATGATGTCCAGACCGGCGACAATGTCGCGTTTCAGCGACGAGAAATCCGCCAGCGCGTCAAAGCACTGAGCCGGGCGCAGGTTGGCGAACAGGTCCATTTCCTTGCGCAGACGCAGCAGGCCGCGCTCGGGCTTCACGCTGAAATCCAGATCGTCGTATTGCGGGCCGCCGACGGCACCCAGCAGAACCGCGTCAACCTCTTGAGCGCGGGCCATGGTTTCGTCGGTCAGAGGGGTGCCGTGGGCGTCATAGGAACAGCCACCGACCAGACCTTCGCTGACCTCAAAAGCCAGATCACGTTTGGCGCCATACCAGTCGATGACGCGGCGGACTTCGCCCATGACTTCGGGGCCAATGCCGTCACCGGCCAGAATAAGAAGGGAACGGGTGCTCATCGTCTTGTTTTCCTCGCTGAAAAGGGTTGCGCACCGCCTATCCGCTTGGCCCGGAAGGGTCAAGTCAGATGGGGCGCCATGCCTTCGGCCAGCATGTCCCAGACCCGGCGCAGACGCGGCGTGTTGCGCATCGCCTCATGTGCGGTCAGCCAGATCGGCAGCGGCGGCACCGGGATGTCAGGCAGCACCCTTTCGACCAGCGGATCGGCCGCGCCAATCGGCACCTGCCCGAACCCCAGCCCACAGCCCGCCCGCACCAGTTCCCAATAGACCGCGTTCTGGTCGCACCGCAGGGCAAAGCTGTGCCGGTCCATCGGCAGACCCGCCTGCCGCATGCCAAGGATGATGTCCTCGTTGCGGTCATAGCCGACCAGATCGTGCCGCAGCATGTCCCCGACCCCGTGCGGCCGCCCGGCGCGGTCCAGATAGGCGCGCGCGCCGTATAGCCCCAGTTCGATATCGCCCAGATGCCGCGCCACCACGTCCAGCTGTTCAGGCCGATACATGCGCAGGGCAAGGTCGGCCTCGCGGAACAGCAGGTTCTCGGTGGTGTCGCTGGGCACCAGTTCGATCTCGATCTCGGGATGACGGGCGCGGATGCGGGCCAGAATAGGCGGCAACAGATAGTGCGAGACCGTCAGGCTGGCGGTCAGGCGCACGACGCCGCTGAGTTCCTCGGCCCTGCCCGCCGCGATCAGTGACATCTGCCCGGCGGCCTCGCGCATGGCGCGGGCCGGGGCCAACAGGGCGGCGCCGGTCTCGGTCAGGGTCAGGCCGCGCGCTTGCCGGTGAAACAGCGTGACGCCCAGCGCATCCTCGATCGCGCGGATCTGGCGGCCAAGCGTCGGCTGGCTGGCCCCCAAACGCCGCGCGGCGGCTGACAACGACCCGGTTTCGGCCACGGCCACAAAGGCCTGAACCAAGGACCAATCCAGAGAGGACAGCGATTTACCCATTCATAAATGAATATCATATCGGCATTTTCAGGCAATTCTAAACGACCATCACCCAGTGCAGAATTGGATCAATTCAGGAATGGAGAGACCCAATGCAACAAACTGCTTTGATTCTTGGCGGCTCGGGCCGCTTTGGCCGCCACATGACCCACGCCTTCCAACAAGCGGGCTGGGCCACGCGCCAGTTCGATCGCAAGGCCGACACCCTGTGGGATGCCGCGTGGGGTGCGCAGGTGATCGTCAACGGCTGGAACCCGCCTTACCCCGATTGGGCGGCGCAGGTGCCGCGTCAGATCGACCAGATCGTCGAAGTCGCGCTGGCCTCGGGGGCGACGATCCTGCAACCGGGCAATGTCTATGGCTTTGGCGCCGACGCGCCGCAGCGGTTTGCCGAGGACACCCCGCATCGCGCCCGCAACCCGCTGGGCCGGGTGCGGATCGCGCTTGAGACCACGCTGCGCCAATCCGGGGCGCGCACGATCCTGCTGCGGGCGGGCGATTATCTGGATACTCAGGCCTCGGGCAACTGGTTCGACCGCATCCTGACCCCGTCGCTGGCCAAGGGCAAACTGACCTATCCCGGTGCGCCGGACGTGCCGCATGCATGGGCGTTCCTGCCCGATGTGGCGCGGGCGGGCGTGGCGCTGGCCAATCGCCGCGACAGCCTTGCCCGGTTCGAAGACGTGCCCTTTGCCGGTTACACCCTGACCGGGTCCGAACTGGCCCTGACCCTTGCCGGGGTGGTCGGGCATCCGGTCGCCCTGTCGCGGATGGCGTGGCTGCCGTTTCAACTAAGCAAACCGTTCTGGCCGATGGGCAAGCATCTGCTTGAGATGCGCTATCTTTGGGACAAGCCGCATTATCTGGACGGGGCCAAGCTGGCGCGACTGCTGCCCGACTATCGCGACACGTCGCTGGAACAGGCGCTGGCCCTAGCGCTGCAACATCAGGTCCACCCAGACAAGATGGTGGCGTGAGGCAGCGGCAACGACGGTCGCAAAATCCTCGTCCGGTGCCGGCCAGACCACGCCGGACGCCGCCACGGTCAGGCCAGCGGCGGGCAGCACGTAATCAAGGCGCAGATTGCCCGGCGCGGGATCGTCAAAATCGGCGGTGTCCAGCGCCGGGTCGCCACTGTGGCCGGGATTGGCGGCGTCAGCCCCGCCGGCGCTGCGCGGCTGTGGGTCGGTCAGGCGCGGATCGGCCAACAGCGCCGCCATCGTCGCCCTCAGGCCATCGCTATCCGCCGGGTCAAGATTGGTGTCGCCCAACAGGACAAACCGCGTCGGAGGCGCCTCGGCCAGCGCCCCGTCCAGATACAGCGACCACAGCCGCAATTCATCCCGGTTGCGCAACCCGTTGCGATCCTCGGCGCCGTCGAACACCGGCGGACCGGCGTGAAAGGCCAACAGGTGCAACGTTGCATCGCCCACCAGAACCGGCACATCCCAATGCCCGGTCGAAGACAGGCGCTGCACCGTGTAAAGCGCGGGATCAGGGAACAGCCTACCCTGCCGCATCGGCAAGGTCGCCCTTGGCAGATCGGCCCACAACAGCCGCGAGAAATCCCGCACCCGGTCAGCGGCAATCGGAAAGCGCGACAACAGCGCCATACCGCCCTGCCCGGTGAATTCGCCATAGCTTTGCGCGTCGCGCGGTCCGTCCGTCGTGCCGTCGCCATCATGGTCGAACCCGGTCCGCAACCCGCTGTTGGGTTGCAGGGCAAAGCGATAGGGATAGGCCTGACCCTGCGCCGCCAGCGCCTCGGCCAGCGCGGTCAGCGCGGCTTGGGCGTGGTCGTAATCAAGGTTTTGCAGCAGCAGGATATCGGGTGCCGCGCGGGCGATCACCTGAACCACCGCCCGCACCTGCGCATCCGTTCCGCTGGCGATATCGCGCGCCAGAACCCCCGGCCCGGACCGCGACAATTCGGTATTATAGGTGGCGATCCGCAGCGTCTGTGCCGCGACTGGTGCCGCGAACAGCGCGGCGGCGATCAGACCGGCTGAAGCAAGGGTTCGGCCTCGCCCGGTGCGGCGCGCTGTCTTTGTTGCTCGATCAGTTGCACGATGCGATGCAGTGCCACACCGCGCATGATCAGCCCCGACGGGAAAAGCGCCCATGCCGTTACCATCCAGATCAAGGTTTGCGGGTCGCGCGCATGCACCAGCCCGAAGGATTTGGTCACAGCATAAACAACCGCAGGAAGAACGAAAGGCAACAAGATCCCGACCCCGACATTGAACCACGCCAGTCGGCCAAGGCGTCTCACCACATCGTCGCCCGCCGTCGGATCAAAGGTCGGCAGGTTGATCCACAGATTGAAATCACCGTTGCGCAGCGGCCAGCCGCTGAAGCGCACGATCAGCGAAAACAGGCAGACGCTGATGATCGAAAGCACATAGGCCAGCCCCGCCGCGCCGCGAATGAATGGCTCGGCCACGGCGGTGCCGCCGGGCAGAACCGCCTGCGCGAACAGGTGCACCGGGCTGAACGCGAAATCCAGAACATAGCCGACGAACAGGCCGACCGCCGTCAGGAACTGACCGGTGACGGTGGGAATCTGAAGGCCGCGAAACATTGCCGACAGGAAGAATACCGTGATGAACAAGGCGCAAAACCGGATGCGGTTAAAGGGCGGCGCGTCGCGGAATTCGATCAGGCCGGGATAGATCGACATGTATTCGAACAGCGTCAGGGCTGCGGCGAAGACCGCCACAAGCGCCACGATCTGCGTCGCGTCTGCCGACGTGCCCGGCAGCAAAAGCGCCGGTGTCGCTATCAGCAACACGACGAGAAACGCCCGTGTCACTGCCCCTGTTACCTGAGCGATCACTGCTCTAATCCCCATTCTGGCCAGACCCGGTTCAATGCCGCGCCTTTGTCCCATATGGTTTTCCGCACAATATGGCGGAGTGCCTCAACTTTGCCCAATTTTTGCCTTCTTTCACTTTGTTCGGCAAGACATTGTTAAGGCTAAGGATTTCTTTGCGGCGATTTGATGAAGAAACTGTCGCGCGATTGCATCAATTGCGGCACAAAAAAGGGCTGCCCGGTCGGACAGCCCCATATCTTGTATTCAGCGGTGTTTTGAACACCATTCAGGCGATCAGACCCACGGGCGCGCTTCGGCGGCTTTTTTCTCGAAGCTGTCGATCGCGGCGACCTTTTCCATGGTCAGGCCGATGTCATCCAGACCGTTCATCAGGCAATGCTTTTTGAACGCGTCAACATCGAACGGGATCACCTGACCGTCCGAGGTGGTGATTTCCTGCGCATCCAGATCGATAGTCATGCGGGCGTTCTCGCCCTTTTCGGCGTCGGCCATCAGGATATCGACCTGCTCTTGCGGCAGGGCGATCGGCAGGATGCCGTTCTTGAAGCAGTTGTTATAGAAGATGTCGGCAAAGCTGGGTGCGATCACGCAACGGATACCGAAATCCAGCAGCGCCCAAGGCGCATGTTCCCGCGACGAGCCGCAGCCAAAGTTATCACCGGCGACGATGATCTCGGCGTTGCGATAGGCCGGTTTGTTCAGGATGAAATCGGCGATTTCGTTGCCGTCGCTGTCATAGCGCATCTCGTCGAACAGGTTCACGCCAAGGCCGGAACGCTTGATCGTCTTGAGAAAGACCTTGGGGATGATCATGTCGGTGTCGATGTTAATCAACGGCATGGGTGCGGCAATGCCGGTCAGTTTTTCGAACTTGTCCATTCGGGCCTCCTTGGTCAGCGCCCGCTTTAAGCACGTTGGGCAGGGTAAAACAAGGGCTTGCTGCTGTCGCAAAGACGTCAAACACTGGCCCTAAGCAGTAGGCGACGAAACAGGAGATATTTTCGTGAAACTGGCAATAAGTCTGGAAGACGCGGTCGCGATGATTCCCGATGGAGCGTCGATCATGGTTGGCGGTTTCATGGGCGTCGGGGCGCCTCGGCGTCTGGTGGGCGCGCTGGCCGAAAGCGGGCGGCGAAATCTGACCCTGATCACCACTGACACCG
>NZ_JBFHDW010000038.1:0-13064 GCF_041584535.1 Actibacterium sp.
GACCGCGCTGCCGATCATCGAGACCCAGGGCGGTGACGTGTCGGCCTTTATTCCGACCAACGTGATCTCGATCACCGATGGCCAGATCTTCCTGGAAACGGAACTGTTCTACCAAGGCATCCGTCCTGCTGTGAACACCGGTCTGTCGGTGTCGCGCGTGGGTTCGTCGGCTCAGACCGACGCGATGAAGTCGGTTGCCGGCCCGGTTAAACTGGAACTGGCTCAGTATCGTGAGATGGCTGCGTTCGCTCAGTTCGGTTCGGACCTCGACGCCGCCACCCAGCGCTTGCTGAACCGTGGTGCACGTCTGACCGAGCTGATGAAGCAAGCTCAGTATTCGCCGCTGACCAATGCCGAGATCGTTTGCGTGATCTACGCGGGCACCAAAGGCTATCTCGACAAGATCGGCGTCAAGGAAGTCGGCCGCTTCGAGGCTGGCCTGCTGGCCCATCTGCGTCAGAAACATGCCGACCTGCTGGCAGACATCACCAACAACGACCGCAAGGTCAAAGGTGAGCTGGAAGACAAAATCAAAGCAGCGCTCGACGAATTCGCGAAAGACTTCGCCTG
Source organism: Actibacterium sp. (assembly GCF_041584535.1). Taxonomy (GTDB): domain Bacteria; phylum Pseudomonadota; class Alphaproteobacteria; order Rhodobacterales; family Rhodobacteraceae; genus Actibacterium_D. Next base: position 571 of record NZ_JBFHDW010000038.1, read on the forward strand.
AGGGCGGGTAAGGACTGGATAGATGCCAAGCCTTAAGGACCTTAAAAACCGGATCGAAAGCGTCAAGTCGACGCGGAAGATCACGAAGGCCATGCAGATGGTCGCGGCGGCTAAACTCCGCCGCGCCCAGGAAGCTGCCGAAAGCGCGCGTCCCTATGCCGAAGCCATGAACGCCGTTATGGGCGGTCTGGCTTCCTCGGCGGCCGGGTCGAACGATGCCCCAAAATTGCTTTCGGGGACCGGCAGCGACCGGGTTCAGCTTCTCGTTGTCATGACCGCCGAGCGCGGTCTGTGCGGCGGCTTTAACTCGACGATCGTGCGCCTGGCCCGCACGAAGATCGCCGAGCTTCAGGCCGCTGGCAAAACGGTGAAAATCCTGACGGTCGGCAAAAAGGGCCGTGAACAGCTGCGCCGCGACTTTGCGGACCTGTTCGTCGGTCACGTTGATCTGAGCGAAGTCAAACGCCTTGGTTATGCCAATGCGCTGGACATCGCGAAGGACGTGCTGATCCGTTTTGATGCCGGCGAATTCGATGTTGCGACGGTCTTTTACAACCAGTTCCAGTCGGTGATCAGCCAGATCCCGACGGCGCTGCAGATCATCCCGGCATCGTATGAAGCGGCCGAAGGTGCCGAGAACAACCTCTACGACTATGAACCGTCGGAAGAGGGGATCCTGGCGGATCTGCTGCCACGCGGTGTGGCAACTCAGATCTTCACCGCCCTGCTGGAAAACGGCGCGTCCGAACAAGGCGCCCGGATGAGCGCGATGGACAACGCCACGCGCAACGCTGGCGAAATGATCGACAAACTGACCATCGAATTTAACCGTTCGCGTCAGGCCGTCATCACCAACGAGCTTATCGAAATTATTTCGGGCGCCGAGGCGCTCTAAAGGAACCGGAGAAACGACATGGCAGCAGCAAAAGGCAAAGTGACCCAGGTCATCGGCGCCGTTGTGGACGTTCAGTTCGAGGATTCACTTCCCCAGATTCTGAACGCGCTTAACACCGACAACAATGGCCGCAACCTGGTTCTTGAGGTTGCACAGCACCTTGGTGAGAACACTGTTCGTACCATCGCTATGGACGCGACCGAAGGTCTGGTCCGTGGTGCGGTTGTGACCGACACCGGCGCACCGATCTCGGTGCCGGTTGGCAACGCGACCCTGGGCCGCATCCTGAACGTCATCGGCGAGCCGGTGGACGAAAAAGGCGATGTGGTTGCAACTGAACGGCGTGCGATCCACCAGCCCGCTCCGGAATTCGCCGAGCAGTCGACGACTTCGGACATTCTGGTGACCGGCATCAAGGTTATCGACCTTCTGGCCCCCTACTCGAAGGGTGGTAAGATCGGCCTGTTCGGCGGCGCCGGCGTGGGCAAAACCGTTCTGATCATGGAACTGATCAACAACATCGCAAAAGTGCACTCGGGTTTCTCGGTGTTCGCTGGTGTTGGTGAACGGACCCGTGAAGGCAACGACCTGTATCACGAAATGATCGAATCGGGCGTTATCGTTCCCGACGATCTGGAGAAATCCAAAGTGGCCCTGGTTTACGGTCAGATGAACGAACCGCCGGGTGCGCGTATGCGTGTTGCTCTGTCGGGTCTGACCCTTGCAGAACAGTTCCGCGATCAGTCCGGGACCGACGTTCTGTTCTTCGTCGACAACATCTTCCGCTTCACCCAAGCGGGTTCCGAGGTGTCGGCACTTCTGGGCCGTATTCCTTCGGCTGTGGGTTATCAGCCGACGCTGGCAACCGACATGGGCGCCCTGCAGGAACGCATCACCTCGACCAAGGCTGGCTCGATCACCTCGGTTCAGGCCATCTACGTTCCCGCGGATGACCTTACCGACCCCGCGCCGGCAACCTCGTTTGCCCACCTTGACGCCACCACCGTTCTGTCGCGTGCGATTTCGGAACTGGGTATCTACCCGGCCGTTGACCCGCTCGACTCGACCTCGCGTCTGCTTGATCCCGCCGTTGTGGGTGATGAGCACTACAAGGTTGCGACCGACGTTCAGCAGATCCTCCAGCGCTACAAGTCGCTGCAGGACATCATCGCCATCCTTGGCATGGACGAACTGTCGGAAGAAGATAAGCTGACCGTGGCCCGTGCCCGGAAACTTCAGCGCTTCCTGTCGCAGCCCTTCGACGTGGCAAAAGTGTTCACCGGTTCGGATGGTGTTCAGGTTCCGCTGGAAAAAACCATCGCCTCGTTCAAGGCGGTTGTGGCCGGCGAATATGACCACCTGCCCGAAGCGGCGTTCTACATGGTCGGTGACATCGACGAAGTGATCGCCAAAGCCGAGAAAATGGCTGCTGAAGCAGCCTAAGGAGTGATCAATGGCTGAGACCATGCAATTTGATCTGGTATCGCCCGAACGAAGCCTCGCTTCGTTCGAGGCGACCGAGGTCCAGATCCCCGGCGCCGAAGGCGACCTGACGGCGATGCCGGGTCACAGCCCGGTCATCACCACCTTGCGTCCGGGTATCGTTCGGGTGAAAACGTCCGATGGCGACAAAGACTTTGTCGTCACCAGCGGTTTCGTCGAAGTGACCTCGTCGGCGGTTTCCGTGATCGCCGAGCGCGCCCATGCGGGCCACGAAGTGACCAAAGACGACCTGATGGATGTGCTGGAAGACGCTCGTGCCCGTGCGCAAGCGGCTGCAGCCGAAGACAAGGATGGCGCCGAGAAATTCGTCGCTGACCTTGTGCATCTGATGGACGTAATGAGCTAAGGCCTGCTTTCAGGTTGATAAGATTAGCAAAAGGCCCTGCGATTGCGGGGCCTTTTCTTTTTCGCCTAAAAAAATTCAGAATTTGTTGCTACTGTCGCCGAAGGCCCGGAGGCAGGAATGAAACGAATTAACAGTCACTGTATTGGCGTCGATCAGGGCAGCACCATTCTGTTCTCTGATTTCGAGCACGGCGGCGAGATGTGGGCCGGCTCGGGTGCTCGCTCGACACGCAGCACGGTGACGTTCTCGCAGCCGTTCACGGCGCCGCCGTCGGTGCATGTCAGCATTTCGATGTGGGATCTGGACCAGAAAACCAATTTCCGCGCCGATATCTCGTCCGAAGACGTGACCGAAACCGGCTTTGTGATCCTGTTCAAGACATGGGGCGATACGCGGGTGGCGCGCATCCGGGCCGACTGGACTGCAATCGGCCCGCTGCGTCACGAGGACGACTGGGATCTGGGATGATCCCGGATCGGCTTACGGATTGACCGAATACAGGCCTTCGTAGATCGGCATCAGCGTTTCAGTGTCGAACAGCGACGACACGCTGGTGCCGTGCCAGATGTTCAGGATCGCCTGTGCGAACATCGGTGCGGTCGGAACGATGCGGATGTTCGGGGTGTTCCGGACGGCTTCGGTTGCTTCGATCGAATCCGTGATGACCAGATTTTTCATCACCGATTTGCTGATCCGCTCGACCGCGGGGCCGGACAGGACACCATGCGAGATATAGGCGTGCACCTCGGTCGCGCCGGCTTCCATCAGGACTTCGGCGGCTTTGCACAGGGTGCCGGCGGTGTCGCAGATGTCATCGACGATGATACATTTCTTGCCCGAGACATTCCCGATCACGGTCATCTCGGCAACTTCGCCCGGCTTTTCGCGGCGCTTGTCGACGATCGACAGCGGCGCGCCGATCCGTTGTGCCAGTTCGCGGGCACGGGCCACGCCACCCACGTCGGGCGACACGACCATGATGTCTTCCATCTGGCCTTTGAAGTGGTGCTTGATGTCCAGCGCAAACACCGGCGAGGCATAAAGGTTGTCCACCGGCAGGTCGAAAAAGCCCTGAATCTGCGCGGCGTGCAGGTCCATGGTCAGAACCCGTTCGATCCCGGCTTCGGCGATCAGGTTGGCGACCAGCTTGGCCGAGATCGGCGTCCGCGCCTTGGTGCGGCGGTCCTGACGGGCATAGCCGAAATAGGGGATCACGGCGGTGATGCGGCCCGCGGATGAGCGGCGCATCGCGTCCGAGATGATCAGCAGTTCCATCAGGTTGTCATTGGCCGGGTTCGAGGTCGGCTGGATGATGAACATATCCTCGCCGCGGACGTTCTCGTAAACCTCGACAAAGATTTCCTGATCGTTGAACCGTTCGACCCGCGCATCGACAAGGCCGATATTGGCGCCGCGATGCATCGAGATGCGCCGGGCGATTGCCGTCGCCAACGGGCGGTTGGCATTGCCGGAAATCAGTTTCGGTTCGGTGGTAATAGGCATGGCGCTGGTCCCCAGAGTCGGTGTCAGGTGACAGATTCGTGACGTTGACACCGCTTATCACCCGGTTACGGTCTTGCAAACCTTGTGCCGGATGGAGGTGGGAAAATGTCCCATATTGACTACTACTTTTCGACAGTATCGCCGTTTACCTACCTCGCTGGCCTGCGGCTTGAGCAGATTGCCGCCGCGAACGACGCAACTATCACCTATAAGCCGATGGATATTGTCGCGCTGTTTCCGCGCACCGGCGGTGTGCCGCTGCCGCAGCGCCACGAGAACCGCAGGGCCTATCGGCTGGCCGAGCTGCGCCGCCAATCGACCAAGACCGGTTTGCCGATCAATGTTCAACCGGCGCATTTCCCGACCAACGCGGCACCGTCCTCGTATGCGATCATCGCGGCGCAGGCCGCCGGGGGTGGGGATGTCGGGGCGCTGACGCATAGCATCCTGCGGGCCTGCTGGGCCGAGGACAAGGACATCGCTGACGATGCGGTGGTGCGCGATTGCCTGTCAGCGGCGGGGTTCGATCCGGCGCTGGCCGACAAGGGCCTGCTGCTGGGGGCGGAAACCTATGCCCGCAATCTGGAAGAGGCGGTCTCGGCCGGGGTGTTCGGCTCACCGTTCTATGTGGTCGACGGGGGCGAAGGGTTCTGGGGGCAGGACCGGCTTGAGGATCTGGAGCTGTTCCTGCAAGGCAAACTTTGATGCCGCTGGAAATGCGCGGCGGTCACCTGACCGAATGGGACGAACTGGGCCAAGGCCCGCAACCGGCGGTGCTGATCCATTGCTCGCTGGGCCGGGGGCGCAGCTGGCACGGCATGCTGCGCCAGATGACCGAGGTCTGGACCGCGCGGGTGTTCGACCTGCCGGGGCATGGCAACAGCGGTGAGTGGGTCGAGGACGGGCAGGCCGACGTGGTGGACCGGACCTCGGACATGGCGGCGTCCTTGGTGCCTGCGGGGGCCAAGGTCGATCTTATCGGGCATTCCTTCGGGGCCACGGCGGCGCTGAACCTTGCGATCAAACAGCCCGGTCTGATCCGCCGCCTGATCCTGATCGAGCCGGTGTTCTTTGCCGCGATCCACGGTAGCGCGCTGTATGACGCCGAGCTTGCGATCAACACCGGCCTGATGTGCAAGCTTGAATCCGGCCATCTGGATGCGGCGGCCGAGGAATTTGCCGCCAGTTGGGGTGTCGATATTCCGTGGCAGGACCTGCCGGACTTTCTGCGGGCGCAATATGCCCGCGGTATCAAGTTCATCCGGGCCGGAAACGCGGTGCATTTCCACGACAAGGACGGCCTGCTTGATCCGGGGCGGTTTGAATCTCTGGATGTGCCGGTGTTGCTGGTTCAGGGCGAACGGACGCAGCCGGTGGTCTCGGCCATCATCGAGGCCTTGCAGATGCGCCTGCCGCATACCCGCCACGAGGTGATCCCCGGCGCCGGGCATATGCTGCCGCTGACCCATCCGCATCTGACCGCCGACGCGATCAAGGCGTTCCTGTCCAGCACCTGACGGTCTAGACGTCCTCGTCCAGAATATAGTCTTCCCAATCCTCGACCGGGACATCCATTTCCGGCACGGTCCAGCCCTGAACCGAGATCCCGGCCTGATGCACCGACTCGGAAGTGCCGGAAATCAGCGGGTGCCAGTCATACAGCGGCTTGCCCTCGTGCAGCAGCCGATAGGCGCAGGTCCGGGGCATCCAATAGGCGATTTCCGACAGGTTCGACGGTTTCAGCACAACGCATTCCGGCACGATGGTCTTGCGGACCTCGTAATGGGCGCAGCGGCAGGTGCTGTCATCCAGCAGGCGGCAAGCGACGCGGGTGAACACCACCTCGGCGGTTTCCTCGTCCTCCAGCTTGTTCAGGCAGCATTTGCCACAGCCGTCGCACAGGGCTTCCCATTCACGCGGGGTCAGGTTCTTCAGCGGCACCCGCTCCCAGAACTTGTCGCGCAGGCCGTCGCGGTTGATCGGATCGCGGCTCATAATGCGGACAGGATCTTGCGGGCGCGGTCGCAATCTCTGGTCATCTGGGCGATCAGCGGATCAAGCCCGTCAAACGCCATCTCGGGCCGCAGGAAATCGACCAAAGCCACCGACAGGTGCTGGTCATAGAGATCGCCCGAGAAATCGAACAGGAAGGTTTCGCAATTCGGCAGGTTCTGCCCGAACATCGGCCGCACCCCGATCGAGGCCGCGCCGCTATAGGTGCCGGTATGCGGGCCGGTCAGCACATCGACCTTGACGGCATAGACCCCGAATTTCGGCGGGTGCAGCCCGGCAATCGACATGTTGGCGGTGGGAAAGCCCAGCTCGCGCCCGCGCTTTTCCCCATGCACCACGGCGCCTTCGATCCGGTGCCAGTGGCCCAGCATCGCCGCCGCGTCGCGCGGGAGGCCTTCGGTCAGGGCGTTGCGGATCGCGGTCGAGGACACAGCGCCGGTTTCGCCCGCCAGCAATTCCACCGCAGTGACGCCAAACCCCATCTCGGCGCCAAAGCGTTGCAGATCAGCGACCGAGCCTTTGCGGCCCTTGCCGAAACAGAAATCGGCCCCGATCACCACATGGCTCAGGCCCAGACCGTCAGACAGAACCTCGCGCGCGAAATCCTCGGGCGTCAGCGAGGCCATGACCGCATCGAACGGGAACTGGAACAGGTGTTGCACCCCCAGCTTGGCCAGACGGTTGGCCTTGGCCTCGGCATTCATCAGGCGGAAGGGGGGCGCGTCGGGGGCAAAGAATTCGCGCGGGTGCGGCTCGAACGTCAGAATGCCCAGCGGTGCGGAATTGGCTTGCGCGGCGGCGCGGGCGATTTCGATGACGCGCTGATGGCCAAGATGCACACCGTCGAAATTACCGATCGCGACGGCAGCGCCGCGATCGTTCGGAGTCAGTCCGGTCCAGGAGGTAAAGGTCTTCATCATTCCCCGACCTGCCGGAACCGGCAGCGTGTCAGCCCTTGGTACGACGCGGCGCCATTACTTGCGCCTCGCCTTTCAGCACGACCTTTTCGCCTACCACGCACTGACAATCAAGGGTTACGCGGCTTTTGGCGGTATCAATATCCTTGATGGTCACGCTGGCCGTCACAACCTGCCCCGGACGGACCGGCGCAAGGAACTCAAGCGACTGTTTCATGTAGATCGTGCCATGCCCCGGCATCTGCTCGCCCAGAATCGCCGAGATCAGCCCGGCGGTCAGCATTCCGTGAGCGATACGGCCCTTGAAGATGGTGCCCTTGGCGTAATCGTCATCCAGATGAACCGGGTTATGATCGGTGGAAACCTCGGCGAACATCTCGATGTCGCGGTCGGTGATTTCCTTGGTCAGACTGCGGGTCATGCCGATTTCCATATCTTCAAGATAGATCGTGCCGCGCTGGATTGTGTCGGTGGTCATTGTGGCGCCTTCCATGAGTCGTTTCGCGATGCGGGATAGCTTATGTCGCACGACTTTTCAAATTACGCGCGCAACAATTGGTATGATGTGGCCGAAATGGCGCAATGATATTGCGCGACCGTTTAGCGTAGCATCCCGATCGAGAACATCGGCGCGCTTTGCGCCTTGGCCAGAAATCGTTCCAGCGCCTCGGGGTCCGGTTGCCCGCCGGTGGTGCGGGTTTCATCGGCCGCCAGACCGCCGGTGATGAACAGGCAATCCAGATCCTCGCCCATGGCGCCCAGAATATCGGTGCCGATGCCATCGCCAATGCACAGGATGCCGTCATCCGGCACCTTGGCCAATTGCGCCAGACGACGCCGGGCCAGATCATAGATCGGCGGATGCGGCTTGCCGAAATACAGGCTTTCGCCGCCCATCTCGGTATAAAGCTGGGCAACAGCGCCGGCACACCATTCCCGGACTTCGCCGCGATCGACGACGATATCGGGGTTGGCGCAAAGCAGTTTCATGCCCTTGTTCTTGGCATAGATCAGCTGCGGTTCCAGCTCGCGCGGGTCGGCGGTCGGATCGAACGGGCCGGTGCAGACGATGCCCTCGGCCTCGGTCAGCGGCACGCGCTGGATCTGGGCGGGGTTCTCGACGATCTTGATCGGGTCGAAAAAGCTGGTCTCTTTCGGGTCGCCGATGAAAAACACCTTTTCACCGACAACGCCCTCGAACATCGCCGCGCGGGCGCTGTCGCCCGAGGTGGCGATGCCGTCCCATGCATCGGGATCAACGCCGATCTTGGCAAGCTGCTTTTCCACCGCACCGCGGTGCCGTGGCGAGTTCGTGACCAGCACCACGATCCCGCCCTTGGCGCGGTAATCCTTCAGCGCCTGAACCGCCGTCGGGAACGGGGCAAAGCCGTTATGAACACAGCCCCACAAATCGACGAACAGCGCCTCGTAAGGGGCCGAGATTTCGGCGAGGGATTGAATGATGCGGGTCATGGGGGCTCCGGTTAGTCGGGGTGTTTCATCAGGCGCAGGAAAGCAAGGCAGAACGCCAGTTCGGTGATGCTGGCCAGTATCAGGCCCGGCCCGGCGCGACCCAGACCCCATTCGGCCATGCCAAGACCGGCCATAACCAGCATCATCACGGCAAGGGCGCGGCTGATCATCCGGCGGGTGGTGCTGTCCTGAACCCGCCGCAGGGCGGGGGCCAGCAGGAAAAAGCCAAGGAACAGGATGCCGGCGCGGCGGGTGATGACCTCGGGCGCGGTGCCCTGATCCAGCCCGAACAGCGTCAGCGCCAGCCACGGCAGTCCGAACAGCACGATAACCAGCGCGCCCGACAGCCATGTGAAATATCTGAGGGTCTGATCGTAACTCATACGCGAACGGGCCTTGGCTTGAGCGCAACAAAAAAGGGGCGCTGATTTGCGCCCCTTTATGCGGTATGCGGCGGGTGCCGGAAAGATCAAACCTTGAGGTTCGGGGCGCTTAGCCCCCGACGCTTTGGAAAAAACGATGGGTGGTCGGCTTGTTCGGCGCCTTGGAGGGGGTGTCAGGAAAAGGCAGCCCGGCCTCGGTGGACAGCAGTATCCAAACCGTCACCGCCAATAGCAAGTTCACCCCGATCATCAGGTTCATCTGACGCCCAAACGGCTGTTTCCGTGTCTTGTGGCGGAGCAGGCGCTGCCCCAGTTTCAACGCTGGCCATCCGCCGCAGGCCGCGAGCAGCAGAAAGCTGAACTCCGAGACCCGCCAGCCGTATCGTCGGGCCTGAGACTTGTCCCATGCGAACAGGGCGAGGGACCACAGATTCACGCCAAGCAGTGCGAGTATCCACATCGTAGCACCCATGTATTACTCAAAAAAAGGGCGCCCGGCCGGGCGCCCCTCAACTCATACGAAGCCGGATCAAACCTTGAGGTTGGGGATGATCTGTTTTTTGCGGCTCATCACGCCCGGCAGCACAACCAGATCGCCCGAGACCGTCGCGCCAAAGGATTTCTCGGCCACGGCTTTCACCAGATCGTTCGGAACCAGCAGGGTGGCTTCTTCGTTCAGGATGTCGACGACGAACAGCAGCACCTGATCGGCACCGTCTTCGGCGGCCACATTGACCATGGCCGACATCAGGCTGTCCTTGCGGTCGAGGATCAGTTTCGGCGCGGTGGTTTCCAGAACCGAAACGCGGAATTCCTTGCCGTCGACGTTGTATTCTTTCGAGTCCATCCGCAGCAGTTCGGCATCCGAGAAGGCCGAGACGTCGGATTTGGCTTCGAACATCTCAGCGGCATACGAGGCCACGTCGACGCCCAGCTCGGCGGCCAGCTTGGCCACGACTTCGCGGTCCTTGTCGGTGGTCGTCGGCGAGCGGAACTCCAGCGTGTCCGAGATGATGCAGGACAGGGCGGCGCCCTTGATCGCGTCGGGCATCTTGGCGGCGTCGTCGCCCATCAGGTCATACATGATGGTCGCGGTGCAGGCCCAGGGGCGCACGGTGATGTCGATCGGGCCTTTGGTTTCCAGACCGCCAACCAGCTTGTGGTGGTCGATGATCGCGATGATGTCTGCGTCGTTGATGCCATCGGGCAGCTCGGCCGGGTTGTTGGTGTCGACGATGACCACCGGCTTGCCGGCGTCTACGCCCGAAATGATTTCCGGCTTGTCCAGATTCCAGCGGTTCAGCACAAAGGCGGCTTCGGTGTTGGGCTCGCCCAGCAGCTTGGCGGCGGCGGGGGTGCCTTTCACTTCGGTCAGATACCAGGCCCAGACGATGGGCGAGCCGGTCGAGTCGGTGTCGGGGGATTTGTGGCCGAGAACAGTGATGGTCATGTGATTTAATCCGGGTTTGTGTCGGTTTCCGCGCCGTTATAGGCGCGGCGGCGGCTTATGTCACGCACGCTAGCGCTGACATCTGCGGCACAAATGCTGCACTGCCGCGAAAAAATGGGGCGCTTGCCTGTGGGCCGTCGGCGGGGAATAGTGCGGGCATGAGCAAGCCCCGCGAAACCGACCTTTATCCGCCGCTCAAGGCGTTTCTTCAGGCGCAGGGCTATGAGGTGAAATCCGAGGTCGCCTCGGCCGATCTGGTGGCCATTCGCGCCGAGGAACAGCCGGTGATCGTCGAGATGAAAACCGGGTTCACACTGAGCCTGATCCATCAGGGGATCGAGCGGCAAAAGATCAGCGATCTGGTCTATGTCGCCGTGCCGCGCGGGCAGGGGCGGCGCTTTGCCCGCGCGCTGTCCGAGAACCTGGCGCTGTGCAAGCGGCTGGGGCTGGGGCTGTTGACGGTGCGGCTGCGCGACGGGCTGGTCGAGCCGCATCTGGACCCGGGGCCCTATCAGCCGCGCAAATCCAAACCCGCGCAACAGCGGTTGCTGCGCGAATTCGCGCGGCGGGTCGGCGATCCGAACACCGGCGGCATGACCCGCGCAACGATCATGACCGCTTATCGGCAGGACGCGCTGCGTTGTGCGGCGCATCTGGCGGCCGAGGGGCCCAGTAAGGGCGCTCATGTCGCCCGCACCTGCGATGTGCCGACCGCGACCCGGATCATGGCCGCCGATCACTATGGCTGGTTCGAGCGCGTCGCGACCGGCATTTACGCCCTGACCCCCAAGGGTCACGAGGCGCTGAAAACCCATTCTGCCGCCGGGGCCGTGTCAAACTAAAAAATGCTGCAATGCGGCATATTTGGCAGCGGTCCGAGGCCCGGAAGATTTTCACAACGACGCTGTTGACTCGGGTCGGGCAGACCCTTAACTACGCTCCGTTAGCACTCGGACGAGGTGAGTGCTAATACAGAAATTAACATGAACCAAGGAGCGTTCAGAAATGGCATTCACTCCGTTGCATGACCGTGTAGTGGTCCGCCGCGTTGAGAGCGATGAAAAGACCAAAGGTGGCCTGATTATCCCCGATAGCGCGAAAGAAAAACCGGCCGAAGGCGAAGTCGTAGCTGTTGGCGAAGGCGCCCGTAAGGACTCGGGCGAACTGATCACGCCCGCTGTCAAAGCTGGTGACAAGGTTCTGTTCGGCAAATGGTCGGGCACCGAGATCACCCTTGATGGTCAGGAACTGCTGATCATGAAGGAAAGCGACATCCTCGGCATTATCGCCTGAGCCGTCGTAGCTAATTGAAATTCAAGACAACCAGGAGCAAGCAAAATGGCTGCTAAGGACGTCAAGTTTAACACCGATGCCCGCAACCGCATGCTGAGAGGCGTGAACATTCTCGCTGATGCGGTAAAAGTGACCCTCGGCCCGAAAGGCCGTAATGTTGTGATCGAAAAGTCGTTCGGTGCCCCGCGCATCACCAAGGACGGCGTGACCGTAGCCAAAGAGATCGAACTGGAAGACCGGTTCGAGAACATGGGCGCCCAGATGGTCAAAGAAGTCGCCTCGCGCACCAATGACGAGGCCGGTGACGGCACCACCACCGCCACCGTTCTGGCTCAGGCCATCGTTCGCGAAGGCATGAAAGCGGTTGCCGCTGGCATGAACCCGATGGACCTGAAGCGCGGCATCGACCTGGCCACCGCCAAAGTCGTCGAAGCCATCAAAGCCGCTGCCCGTCCCGTGACCGACAGCGCCGAAGTTGCCCAGGTCGGCACCATTTCGGCCAACGGCGAAGCTGAAATCGGTCGTCAGATCGCTGATGCGATGCAGAAAGTCGGCAACGAAGGCGTGATCACCGTCGAAGAAAACAAAGGTCTGGAAACCGAGACCACTGTTGTCGAAGGCATGCAGTTCGATCGCGGCTACCTGTCGCCCTATTTTGTCACCAACCCCGACAAGATGATCGCTGATCTGGAAGACTGTCTGATCCTGCTGCACGAGA
>NZ_JBFHDW010000039.1:0-12971 GCF_041584535.1 Actibacterium sp.
ATCGAAAACGGCGCGACCATGGTCGTGCTGGAAGGCGGGGCCGAGGTATCGACCAGCGCGGTAACCGCGTTGCGCCAGCCGGGTTAGATCAGACCGCCCAGATAAAGCCCCGCCGCCATCAGACCGGCACCCAGCACGACCCAGCCCAGCGGTCGGGCGACGGATGTATTGGCCGGGGGCGGCGTGTCCTCGGTGGATTGGCGCACCAGAATGGCCTCGGCCAGCAGCGGCAGCTTGGGGCCGAACCGCGCCAGAACCAGCGCGGTCTTCGCCAGATCGCGGGCAAAGGCGCGCGGGCCGATATTGCTGCGGACGTAATCCTCGACGATCGGATGCGCGACATCCCAGATGTTCAGATGCGGGCTAAGCGACCGGGCCACGCCTTCGACCACGACCATGGTGCGTTGCAGCAGGATCAGCTCGGTCCGGGTTTCCATGCCGAATTGTTCAGTGACCTCAAAGAGATAGCTCAGCAGCCGTCCCATCGAGATATGCGAAGCATCCATGCCGAAGATCGGCTCGCCCACGGCGCGCAGGGCGCGGGCGAATTCGTCGATATCGCGGTCGGCGGGCACGTAACCGGCTTCGAAATGCACCTCGGCAACGCGGCGGTAATCGCGGCGGATAAACCCAAACAGGATCTCGGCATAGACGCGGCGGGTGTATTCGTCGATCCGCCCCATGATGCCGAAATCATAGCACAGGATATCGCCATTCGCGCCGACCTTCAGGTTGCCCTGGTGCATGTCGGCGTGGAAATAGCCATCGCGCAGCGCGTGGCTGAGGAACAGTTGCAGCACCCGCTCGCCGATGACGCGGCGGTCATGCCCGGCGGCGTCCAGCGCGTCATTATCGCCCAGCGGCACGCCCTCGGCCCAGTCCATCGTCATCACCCGGCGGCTGGACAGGTGCCAGCGCACGCTGGGCACAACGAAACCGGCATCCCCTTTGGTGTTGGTCTCGAACTCCGAAGCCGAGGCCGATTCCAGCCGCAGGTCCAATTCGCCCATCACCACGCCTTCGAAATGCGCGACGACATCGCGCGGGCGCAACCGGCGCGAGGCCGGGGACAGGGTCTCGATGAAATCAGCGGCGAAATAGAAGGCGTCGATATCGGTCTGGAAGGCCTTTTCGATCCGCGGGCGCAGCACCTTGACCGCGACCTCTTGGCCGGTGGCAGCGATCCGGGCGCGGTGCACCTGCGCGATCGAGGCGGCGGCAACCGGTTCCGAAAATTCCGAGAACAACGTATCGACCGACTGGCCCAACTCGTCGCTGACCATACGTTTGGCGACTGCGACCGGGAACGGCGGCAGCTTGTCCTGCAACACGCGCAATTGCTGCGCCAGATCGTCGCCCACCACATCCGGGCGGGTCGAAAGGATCTGCCCGAATTTGATATAGGCCGGTCCCAGCGCGGTCAGGGCGCGGGTTGCGGGCGGCAGTTTCGGGTCGCCCTTATAGCCCAGCCATTGCACCGGCCACGCCACAACGCGCACGACGATGCGCAAGGCGCGGGGGGCTTCCATTGCTTCCAGCACCACGCGCATGGCGCCGGTGCGCTCCATCGTGGCGCCAGTGCGGATCAGGCGCCAGATATTGTGAGGTCCGCGCATGTTACAGTTTCCATCCCGAATGCAGCGCCGCGATCCCAAGGCTGAGATTGCGGTATTTCACCTGCCCGAACCCGGCGTCGCGGATCATGCGGGCAAAGGTGTCCTGATCGGGGAACTTGCGGATCGATTCGACCAGATACTGATAACTGTCGCGGTCATTGGCGATCAGCTGGCCCATCGCCGGGATCACGTTGAAGGAATAGCGGTCATAGGCCCATTGCATCGCCGGATTGGGGATCTGGCTGAATTCCAGAACCATCAGGCGGCCGCCGGGGCGCAGGACGCGATAAGCTTCGGACAGGGCGTCGGGAATGCGGGTGACGTTCCGGATGCCGAAGCTGATTGTGTAGACGTCGAACATGTTGTCCGGGAACGGCAGCGCCATCGCATCGCCGGTGACCCAGGACAGGCTGTTCGCCATCTGCTCGGCTTCGGCGCGTTGGCGGCCTGCGACCAGCATCGATTCCGTCATGTCCAGCACCGTGGCGCTGGCGCCCGGTGCGCGCTTGAGGAACCGGAACGAGACGTCCCCGGTGCCGCCCGCCACATCCAACAGCTTTTGCCCCGGACGCGGCGCCAGCCAATCCATCATCGCGTCTTTCCAGACCCGGTGAATGCCCATCGACATGGCATCATTCATCACGTCATATTTTGATGCCACATTGGTGAACACGCCGTGCACCATCCCGGCCTTTTGATCTTCGGGAACGGTCTGGAAACCGAAATGGGTGGTTTTGTCGTTCATGGGCCTTGCCGTCGCTGATTTCTCCCCCTCCTTATAGAGCGCCTGCCGGACGTTACAATGCGAGGACGCGCAACATGCCTGAATTGCCCGAGGTCGAAACCGTGCGCCGTGGCCTTGCCCCCAGCATGGAAGGGCAGCGCATCACCCGCGCGCAGGTCAACCGCCCCGATCTGCGCTGGCCGTTTCCGCCGCGCATGGCCGAACGCCTGACCGGGGCACGGGTGGAACGACTGGGGCGGCGGTCGAAATATATTCTGGCCGATCTCGATACCGGCGAGACTCTGATCATCCATCTGGGCATGTCCGGGCGAATGCTGGTGTCGGGCGATCCGCTGGGCCAGTTTCACCATGACCACCCGGCACCGGAAAAGCACGACCATGTGGTGCTGGACATGGAGAACGGTGCGCGGATCACCTTTAACGATGCCCGCCGCTTTGGCGCGATGGACCTGACGCCGACCGATCGGGTCGCGCAGCACCCGCTTTTGTCCAGCCTCGGCCCCGAACCCTTGGGCAACAGCTTTGACGAAGACTATCTGATCGACCGCCTGAAAGGCCGCGCCATGCCGATCAAATCGGCGCTGCTGGATCAGAAGATCATCGCCGGTCTGGGCAACATTTATGTTTGCGAGGTTCTGCACCGCACCGGCATTTCCCCCCTGCGTAAAGCGCGTGACGTGACGTCGACGCGGGTGGCCAGTTTGGTGCCCGCAATCCGCGAGGTGCTGACCGAAGCGATCGACGCCGGGGGCTCGTCCCTGCGCGATCACCGCCAGACCGACGGCGAATTGGGATATTTTCAGCATGAATTCCGGGCCTATGACCGCGAGGGCGAACCCTGCCCAACCCCCGGATGCGATGGAATAATCGGGCGAATCGTGCAGTCGGGGCGATCCAGCTTCTATTGCCCGACCTGTCAAAGATAGCTTGAACCGTCGTCTCAGGGTGCTAAGGATTCCGACTCAAAACAGCTAACGGAGTCGCCCTGCGCATGGCCTATAAAACGCTGATCGTCGAAATCGAAGACCATGTCGGCCTGATCCGGCTTAACCGCCCCGATGCCCTGAACGCCCTGAATTCGCAAATGTTGACCGATCTGGCCGACTGCGTGACCGAAATGGGCCGCAATGACAAAGTGCGCTGCATCGTCCTGACCGGCTCGGACAAGGCGTTTGCCGCTGGTGCCGACATCAAGGAGATGTCCGAGAAAAGCTTTGTCGAGATTTACAGCGAAGATTACTTCACCCCGCAAATGGAAGCCTTCATGGCCTGCCGCAAGCCGATCATTGCGGCCGTGGCGGGCTATGCACTGGGCGGTGGCTGTGAATTGGCCATGGCCTGTGACTTTATCATCGCTGCGGATAACGCCAAGTTCGGCCAGCCCGAAATCAATCTGGGCGTCGTCGCCGCCATCGGCGGCACCCAGCGCCTGACCCGGTTCGTCGGCAAGTCCAAGGCTATGGACATGAACCTGACCGGCCGTTTCATGGATGCCGACGAGGCCGAGCGCTCGGGGCTGGTCAGCCGCGTGGTGCCGGTGAAAAAGCTACTGGACGAGGCCTTGGCCGTCGCCCAGAAGATCGCCGAGAAATCCGCGATCTCGGTCATGGTGGTCAAGGAGGCCGTCAACCGGTCGTATGAAACCACCCTGCGCGAAGGCATGTTGTTCGAACGCCGGACCTTCCATGCGCTGTTCTCGACTGAGGACCAGAAAGAGGGCATGAGTGCCTTTCTGGAAAAACGCGTGGCCCAGTTCCGCGACAAATAACACCGCCCGAACAGCGGCCCGATCCACAGGCTGTCCGCAAGGGCAGCCTTTTTTGGGTTTTCAAGCGGCGCAAACTCTCGTATATGCCGCCGCTATATGCGCGTGAGGCCCGCTCTGGCCAGAATCAGCCGGTTCTAGACCCGGTCCGGGGCTTTTGCGCTTTTGAAATTCAACTGACCCGGAAAGTGGGACCTGATACATGGCTAATTCGCCTCAAGCTAAAAAACGCGCCCGTCAAGCCGACCGTCGCACCACCGTCAACAAAGCCCGCCGTTCGCGCATCCGGACCTACCTGCGCAAAGTCGAAGAAGCGATTGCTTCGGGCGATCAGACCGCTGCTGCTGCCGCCCTGCGCGACGCCCAGCCTGAACTGATGCGCGGCGTGACCAAAGGCATTCTGCACAAGAACACCGTGTCGCGTAAAATCTCGCGTCTGGCTGCTCGCGTTAAGGCCCTGACCGCCTGAGTCGCTGCACCGCACGAACACTGATCAAGGACGCCGCCCAAAGGGCCGCGTCCTTTTTCATTTTTCGGGACTGTTGCAAAAATTCCCCCATTTCACCGGTGGTAAAACGGCTTTTTAGATTCGTTCTGAGAAACCGCACCGTCAAGCGTGAAGTTCGGTTGCGGGCGACGCGACTGGCGGGCTAGCTTCGGTCTTGCGATTCACATCGTCTTGGGGGGACATGGCGTAAGCAAGTTTCCGATTTCTCCATATTCTGGTTTTGAACGAACGCCGGAATAGGGGTGAACGGAGCGCCGCGATCAGCCGGACGTTGCGGGGTGGGGCCCGTAATGATCGGTGCGGTCAGGGATGGTGCTGTAGAGAGGGCTCTGCAGTGTCTGCACCCGGCATGTCCATACAGACCGAGTTGATGCGGGGAAAACAAAGGATAGCGCTGCTGCCAGCTTGCGTGCCTGTCGTTTAGCCCCGTGCTGCTTTGGTTTGCCGCGTTTTGCGCGGGCAATCGCCGACCGGGCCTGGCCGGGCGGAGCGATTTCTTTACCCAATGGCAATGTCAGTCGTGAGGGCGTCCGTAAGCACAGCGGACTGCCTTCTTGGGGATGGCTGCTGTTGGAGCGAAAGCACAAATGACAAACGATAAATGGGGCGCAGTTTGCAGGGACATTCAGGGGGTTATTGGTGAAAATAACTTTGTTACCTGGATTAAGCCTCTTGAATTCAATAATTTAAAAGAAGGTGTGGCGCAAATCTCGGCGCCGACCCGATTTGCGGGGGAATGGGTGTCGCGTCATTTCGGCGACGATATCAAACGGCTGATGGCGCGGAACGGTGCCTCGGTCGAGCGTCTGGAATTCGTGGTGGCGACCCGCGTCGCCCCGGTGCAGGCCAATGTCGACACCAAACCGGCTGCTGCCGCTGCCGCTGCCTCGGAAAGCCTTGGCGCGCCGGTCGATGCCCGGTTCACCTTTGACAGCTTCGTCGTCGGCAAGCCCAATGCGCTGGCCCATGCCGCCGCCCGCCGCGTGGCCGAGGGTGGCCCGGTCACCTTTAACCCGCTGTTTCTTTATGGCGGCGTCGGTCTGGGCAAAACCCACCTGATGCACGCCATCGCGCATGAGTTGCGCCAGCGGTCGCCCGAGTTGCGGGTGGTCTATCTGTCGGCTGAACAATTCATGTATCGCTTTGTGCAGGCCCTGCGCGAACGCGACATGATGGGCTTTAAGGAACTGTTCCGCTCGGTCGATGTGCTGATGGTGGATGACGTTCAATTCATCGCCGGCAAGGACAGCACGCAGGAAGAGTTCTTTCACACCTTCAACGCGCTGGTCGATCAGAACAAACAGATCATCATTTCAGCGGACCGTGCCCCCGGCGAGATCAAGGATCTTGAGGACCGGATCAAATCGCGCCTGCAATGCGGCCTGATCGTCGATCTGCATCCGACCGATTATGAACTGCGCCTTGGCGTGTTGCAGCAAAAGGTCGACCAGTATCGCACCCAATATCCCGGTGTGAAGCTGGCGGACGGTGTGCTTGAATTTCTGGCCCACCGCATCTCGACCAACGTGCGCGTTCTCGAAGGTGCGCTGACCCGGCTGTTCGCCTTTTCGTCGCTGGTCGGGCGCGAAATCACGCTGGACCTGACTCAGGATTGTCTGGCCGACGTTCTGCGGGCCTCGGATCGCAAGGTCACGGTCGAGGAAATTCAGCGCCGCGTGGGCGAGCATTTCAATGTTCGCCTGTCCGATCTTGTCGGCCCCAAGCGGGTGCGCCAGATCGCGCGTCCGCGCCAGATCGCCATGTATCTGGCCAAGCAACTGACCGCGCGCAGCCTGCCCGATATCGGGCGTCGCTTTGGCGGTCGCGATCACACCACGGTCATGCATGCCGTCAAACGGATCGAAGAACTGCGCGCCCGCGACAACCAGATCGCCGAAGATCTTGAGCTTCTGCGCCGTATGCTTGAGGCCTAAGCGCCGATTCAGGGGGCGTCATGCCTTGACGCCCCCCACAAACATACCGAAAGTTGAAAAAATGCTTGAGCCGTAGGGTGAAACCGGTAGGTTTCCCCTCCCGGCATATGAGGAGCGAGGGAATGAAATTCAGCATCGAACGCGGCACGCTGTTGAAAGCTGTCGGTCAGGCTCAGTCGGTTGTCGAACGCCGCAACACCATTCCGATCCTTGCCAACGTCCTGATCGAGGCCGAAGGCGAAACGGTCAGCTTTCGCGCGACCGACCTTGATATCGAGGTCGTCGACAAGGCGCTGGCACAGGTTCAACGCGCAGGCGCAACCACGGTTTCGGCCGTGACCCTGCATGAAATTGTCCGCAAACTGCCGGATGGCGCCTTGGTCACGTTGACCGATGACGGCGCGACCGGTCGCCTGACGGTCGAGGCCGGGCGCTCGAACTTTTCGCTGGCGACGCTGCCGCGCGAAGATTTCCCGGTGATGGCCAATTCGGAATACAGCTCGAATTTCTCGGCCCCGGCCCCGGTGCTGCGCCGCTTGTTCGACAAATCGAAATTCGCCATTTCGACCGAAGAGACCCGCTATTACCTGAACGGCGTTTATATGCATGTGGCCGAAGGCGATGGCGGCAAGAAACTGCGCTGCGTGGCGACCGATGGTCACCGTCTGGCCCGGATCGACGCCGATCTGCCGGCTGGCGCCGAAACCATGCCCGGCGTGATCGTGCCGCGCAAAACCGTGGGCGAGATGCGCAAGCTGCTGGATGACGACGATGTCACCATCGCGGTGTCGGTGTCGGAAACCAAGGTGCGCTTTGCCACCCCCGACATCACCCTGACCTCCAAGGTCATCGACGGCACTTTCCCCGACTACACCCGCGTGATTCCGCAAGGAAACACCCGCAAGCTGGAAGTCGACGCCGCCGAATTCGCCAAAGCGGTCGATCGTGTGGCCACGGTTAGCTCGGAACGCTCGCGGGCGGTCAAGCTGTCGCTGGACGAAGACCGGCTGATCCTGTCGGTCAACGCCCCCGATGCCGGTGCCGCCGAGGAAGAACTGGCCGTCGCCTATGATGATGAACGGCTGGAGATCGGGTTCAACGCCAAATACCTGCTGGAAATCGCCAGCCAGGTCGATCGCGAGAACGCGGTGTTCCTGTTCAACTCGGCCGGGGATCCGACGCTGATGCGCGAAGGTAATGACACCAGCGCCGTCTATGTCGTCATGCCGATGCGCGTTTGACGCGCGCATCGGGCTGACCGGCTTTTGCGCTGATCCCGGCGACCAGCGCCCTTTTTAAAGCGATATGTGCGCATGACCCGGCTTTGCCTTACGGATCTGACCCTGTCGCATTTCCGGTCGCATGTCGCGGTGCGGCTGGAACTGGATGGCCGGCCGGTGGCGATCTTTGGTCCCAATGGCGCGGGCAAGACCAACATTCTTGAGGCGATTTCAATGCTGTCGCCGGGGCGCGGTCTGCGCCGGGCGGCGGCCGAGGACATCGCCCGCAAGCCCGAGGCGCTGGGCTGGCGCGTTGGCGCGGTTCTGACCAGCCTGCACCAGATTCATGAAATCGACACCCGCAGTCAGGCTGGAGGCCCGCGCAGCGTCACCATCGACGGCAAATCCGCGCCTCAGGTGGCGCTGGGCCGCATCGCGCGGATGCAATGGCTGGTGCCGTCAATGGACCGGCTGTGGATCGAGGGCGCCGAAGGCCGCCGCCGGTTTCTGGACCGCATGGTTCTCAGCTTTGAACCTGGCCATGCCGACGCGGTGCTGACCTATGAAAAGGCGATGCGCGAACGCAATCGGCTGTTGAAGGATCAGGTGCGCGATAGCGGCTGGTATGGCGCGCTTGAGGCGCAGATGGCGCAGGCGGGCGCGGTGATCCAGCGCAATCGGTCTCAGGTTCTTGACCGGCTGGCCGCCGCACAAGACGGGGCCGAAACCGCCTTTCCCAGCGCTGAACTTGCGATCACCATGCCTGACGCCGATGCACCCGAAGGCGAGGCGGCGTTGAAACAGGCGCTGGCTGACGGGCGCGCCCGCGATCTGGCCGCTGGCCGCACCCTGACCGGTCCGCACCGCGCCGATCTGGCGGCGATCTATAGCGCCAAGGCGGTGCCGGCGGCGCAATGCTCGACCGGGGAACAGAAAGCGCTGTTGATCTCGCTGATATTGGCCAATGCGCGGGCCTTGGCGCAGGATTTCGGCGCGCCGCCGATTCTGCTGCTGGACGAGGTCGCCGCACATCTGGACGCGGGCCGCCGGGCGGCGCTGTATGACGAGATTTGCGCGCTGGGGGCGCAGGCCTTTATGACCGGCACCGGGCCGGAACTGTTTGCCGATCTGGGCGACCGGGCGCAGTATTTCAGCGTGACCGAGGCTGACGGCATCAGCCGCGTCGAACCAAGGACCGCCCCATGACTCCGCAACGTGTGACCCTGATAACCCTTGGCGTTGATAATCTGGCGCGTGCGCAGGCGTTTTATGCCGCGCTGGGCTGGACCCCGGATCAGGAACAGCCGGGCGTCGTGTTCTATCAGATCAACGGCATGGTTCTGGGCCTGTTTGGTCGCGACGATCTGGCCAAGGATCAGGGCCGCGCGGGGGCGGCCTTGGGCACGGGCGCGATGACGTTGGCGCAGAACTTTGCCACCGAGGCCGAGGTCGACGCCGCCTTTGGACAGGCTATCGCGGCGGGGGCGACTGCGCTGAAGGCGCCGGAAAAGGTATTCTGGGGCGGCTATTCCGGCTATTACGCCGAC
This sequence comes from Actibacterium sp., assembly GCF_041584535.1. Taxonomy (GTDB): domain Bacteria; phylum Pseudomonadota; class Alphaproteobacteria; order Rhodobacterales; family Rhodobacteraceae; genus Actibacterium_D. Next base: position 9,336 of record NZ_JBFHDW010000039.1, read on the forward strand.
CCGGACGGCCATGTTTGGGAGCTGGCGCACAACCCGTTCTGGCCGCTGAACGCCGATGGTTCGCTGACGATTGGGGCGTCTGAATAGGGCGACCTGCAACCCCGCCGGGAGGCTCACGGGAAAAGCCGCGCAAACCACCAAATCTTGTGTGTGAGACGTGACATTCCCCCCTAAACCTCGTATAAAATTACAAAAATACGAAGGAAGGGCTTCATGTCCGATAATGCGCAAGCGCCCGAAGAATACGGCGCAGATTCCATCAAGGTTCTCAGAGGCTTAGAGGCGGTCCGCAAGCGCCCCGGCATGTATATCGGGGATACCGATGATGGGTCGGGTCTGCACCATATGGTGTATGAGGTCGTCGACAACGGCATTGACGAGGCACTGGCCGGTCATGCCGACTATGTGACCGTCAAAATCCACGCCGATAACAGCGTTTCAGTGCGCGACAATGGCCGTGGCATTCCGGTGGGCATGCACGGGGAAGAAGGCGTTTCCGCCGCCGAGGTCATCATGACTCAGCTGCACGCAGGCGGGAAATTCGACAGCAACTCATACAAGGTCTCGGGCGGCCTGCATGGCGTTGGCGTGTCGGTTGTGAACGCGCTGTCCGATTGGCTGGAACTGCGGGTCTGGCGTGAGGGCAAAGAGCATTTCGCCCGGTTCGAACGTGGCGAGACCGCGGAATCGCTGCGGGTGGTCGGGGATGCCAATGGCGAAAAGGGCACCGAGGTGCGGTTCCTTGCCTCGACGACCACGTTCTCGAACTTGGATTACAGCTTTAAAATCCTTGAACATCGCCTGCGCGAACTGGCGTTTCTGAATTCGGGCGTGCGGATCATTCTCGAAGACGAACGCCCGGCCGAATCGCTGAAATCCGAGCTGTTCTACGAGGGCGGCGTGCAGGAATTCGTCCGCTATCTGGACCGCCACAAGACCGCCGTGATGACCGACCCGATCTTCATGACCGGCGAGCGTGACGGCATCGGCGTCGAAGTGGCGATGTGGTGGAACGACAGCTATCACGAGACGGTTCTGCCCTTTACCAACAACATCCCGCAGCGCGATGGCGGCACCCATATGGCCGGTTTCCGCGGCGCGCTGACGCGCACGATCAACAATTATGCGCAATCCAGCGGCATCGCGAAGAAGGAAAAGGTCAACTTTACCGGCGACGATGCGCGCGAGGGGCTGACTTGTGTTCTGTCCGTCAAAGTGCCCGATCCGAAATTCAGCAGCCAGACCAAGGACAAGCTGGTCAGCTCCGAAGTCCGCCCGGCGGTCGAAGGTCTGGTGAATGAAAAGCTGGCCGAATGGTTCGAAGAAAACCCGGCGCAGGCCAAGCAGATCGTCGGCAAGATCATCGAGGCCGCTTTGGCCCGCGAAGCCGCCCGCAAGGCGCGCGAGCTGACCCGGCGCAAATCGGCGCTGGATGTGAACTTTCTGGCGGGCAAGCTGAAGGATTGCTCGACCAAGGACCCGGCGGAATCCGAACTGTTCCTCGTCGAAGGTGACTCGGCAGGGGGCTCGGCCCAGACCGGGCGCGACCGGCGCACGCAGGCCATTCTGCCGCTGCGCGGGAAAATCCTGAACGTGGAACGGGCGCGGTTCGACCGGATGCTGGCCAGTCAGGAAATCGGCAACCTTGTGATGGCGCTGGGCACCGGTATCGGGCGCGATGAATTCAACATCTCGAAATTGCGTTACCACAAGATCGTCATTATGACCGACGCCGACGTCGACGGTGCGCATATCCGCACGCTGTTGCTGACCTTCTTCTTCCGGCAGATGCCTGAACTGATCGAGGGCGGGTATCTCTATATCGCGCAGCCGCCGCTTTATAAGGTCGCGCGCGGCAAGTCCGAGGTTTATCTCAAGGATCAGGCGGCGCTGGATGAATATCTGATCCAGCAAGGCATCGAAGGCGCGGTTCTGCGGCTTGCCAATGGCGAAGAGATCGCCGGGGCCGACCTGATGCGCGTCGTCGATGGGGCGCGGCATTTCCGGCAGGTGCTTGAGGCCTTCCCGACCCATTATCCGCGCCACATTCTGGAACAGGCGGCGCTGGCTGGCGCCTTTGATGCTGGCCGCGCCGATGACGATCTGCAACGCGTCGCCGACACCGTGGCCAAGCGTCTGGATATGGTCGCTGCCGAATATGAGCGCGGCTGGACCGGGCGCATCACCCAGGATCACGGCATTCGTCTGGCGCGGGTTCTGCGCGGGGTCGAGGAAATTCGCTCGCTGGATGGTGCGGTTCTGCGCTCGGGCGAGGCACGGCGGCTGTCCGATGTGTCGATGCCGACCCGGCCCTATTACGCCGACCCGGCCAAGCTGATGCGCAAAGAACGCGAACAGCTGATTCACGGGCCCATCGACCTGCTTGGTGCGATCCTGACCGAGGGCGAAAAAGGTCTGTCGTTGCAGCGCTATAAAGGTCTGGGCGAAATGAACCCCGAACAGCTGTGGGAAACCACGCTGGACCCCGATGCCCGCACCCTGTTGCAGGTCCGGGTCGAGGATCTGGCGGAAGCAGACGATATCTTTACCAAGCTGATGGGCGATATCGTTGAACCGCGCCGCGAATTCATCCAGCAAAACGCACTGAACGTGGCCAATCTGGACTTTTAAATTGTCACGGCGGGGCTGGGCATGGATTACGACACGATCAAATCCTGGACCTTTCCCCGCCTGACGCATCGCTACTCGCGCGACGATACGATCCTTTACAACCTTGCCATCGGCTTTGGCGCGGACGATCTGGATTATGTCTGGGAGGACCGCCTGACCGCTTTTCCAACGCTGGCGCTGGTGCTGGCGACGCCCGGCACTTGGGTGGCGGACCCGGCGACCGGCATTGATTTCGGGCAGGCGGTGCATAGCGAACAGCGGCTTGATCTGTTCGCGCCCTTGCCGCCCGAAGGCGAACTGTTCGGGCAGGCGCGCGTCACTCATGTCTGCGACAAAGGCCCCAGCAAGGGCGCGATCATCGTCTCGGAAAATGACCTGACCGATGCCAGCGGCACCCTGATCGCGCGCACCACGCAAAGCGTGTTCTGTCGTGGCGATGGCGGCTTGTCCGCCTCGGACCCGTCACCGCCGTCGCGCCCGGCCCTGCCGGACCGCGCGCCCGATGCAACCCTGTCGCTGACCCTGCCGGAAAACGCGGCGGTGCTGTATCGCCTGACCGGAGACCGCAATCCGCTGCACGTCAATCCCAAGGTCGCCCGCGCCGCAGGCTTTGATCGGCCCTTGCTGCATGGGCTGTGCACGCTGGGCCAAGTGGCGCGGGTGATTGCCGGTCATGTGGGTGGCCAGATGACCCAGCTTGAGGCGCGGTTCTCGGCCCCGGTTTTTGCAGGGGATGCGCTGACGGTCGATTTGTGGACCCAGCCGAACGGCGTCGCTTTTCGCGCCAGATCAGCGACCGGGGCGGTGGTGCTGAATCGCGGGTTCGCCGGCTTTAGTCTTTGATCAGAACCGCGCCGATGTGACGTTCGCCCCGCGCCTTGGCCAGAGTGATCTGGCGCTGGCGCTCGCGGAACCGTTCCTTGCGGGCGTCGTCATGTTCGTCGATGCACTGGTGGCAACTGACGCCTTCCTCGTATTCCGGGCGCTTCAGATCCTCGGGGAACA
>NZ_JBFHDW010000040.1:0-12459 GCF_041584535.1 Actibacterium sp.
ATCCGCGCGCGCCTGACCGAAGTCGTGCCCGATGTGGATGGGCTGGTGTTCATCGGCGGTCAGGGCAATATCGCGACACCCGAGATTGCCGTGGCCCACCCGGACAAGCATTTTGCCATCGTTCAGGGCCAGAAAACCGGTCCAAATCTGGCAAGCTACGATGTGCGGCAAGAGGATTCCGCGTTTCTCGCTGGCGTGCTTGCCGCGAACCTGACCAGATCGGGAGTCGTCGGACATCTGTCCGGGCACAGGGTTCGCCCCGGCCTCAAGGGTCGCGCGGCCTTTGTCGCGGGGGTGAAACATGACGCCCCTGAGGTAAAAGTCCTCACCGGGTTTTGCGGCACGCAAGATGACAGCGCCGTGACGCGACGCTGGGCCGAGGCAGAGATCGCGGAAGGTGTGGATGTCATCTTTACCATGCTGAACGATGCCAGACGGGGCGCGATCGAGGCGTGTCGCGCGGGGGGCGCCCGGCAAATCGGCAATGCACTGGATTGGGTCGAGAAAGTGCCCGATGTCTTCGTCGCCTCGGCGCTTGCCCGGATCGACATCGGCGTCGAATGGGCCCTGCGTGACATGGTCGAGGGAAAATCCCCGTCTGAAATTGTGGAATTCGGTCTCGCCGAGGGCGACGTCGTCTCACTGAAACTCGGCGATGATGTCCCCGAAGCTGCCCGGGACGCGGTTCTGGCGGCTGCGCAAGACATCCGCGCCGGCCGCATCGTCATTCCTGACACATACGACGGCCCGGAGTTCGAACCAGAGGCCATGTCATGCGGCGGCTGATCTCGCATCTTGGCCCGATAATCATGTTAATGGCGGGGCTCGGCTTTGCCATTGGCGCAGCAACGTCGCTTGAGCTTGGATCGTTTCGCCGGATGGGGCCCGGGGCGTTCCCCCTGCTTGTGGGCGGGGTGCTGGGCCTGTTGGCGCTCATTGCACTGATCGAGAACCTGCGCATGCCGATGAATGTCGAAAACGTCGATCCTTGGGCCGTTCTGGGCGTTGTCGGTGGCGTCTCGGCCTTTGCCTTTCTCACGCCCCTGATGGGTGTGTTGCCAGCGACGGCCATCGCGGTCTTCGCCACCGGTTCGGTCATTCCCGAGTTCCGCTGGCCGTATCGGATCGCTCTGTCTTTAGGCGTGTCGATTGCCGTCTGGCTGATTTTCGTTCTGGGGCTCGGCATCCCCTTTGTTGCAATCCGAGGACTGTAAAATGGATCTGCTTGCCAATCTTGCTTTGGGCCTTGCCACCGCCGCCACAGCCCAGAACCTGTTCTACTGTTTCGTCGGGGTATTTCTTGGCACCTTCATCGGCGTCTTGCCCGGGGTCGGTCCGCTGGCAGCGGTCGCAATGCTGTTGCCCGTGTCTTTTTATCTTCCGCCCGAAACAGCCCTGGTGATGTTGGCAGGCGTCTATTACGGCGCCGAATACGGCGGCTCGATCGCTTCGATCCTGCTCAATATTCCCGGCACGCCCTCTGCCTCGGTCACTTGTCTGGATGGCTATCCTATGGCGCAGCAAGGTCGTGCTGGTGTCGCGCTTTTCTCCACCGCTATCGCCTCGATGTTCGGGGCTATGTTCGGTGTGGTGGTCATGGTGCTCCTCGCGCCGAGACTTGCGGAATTTGCTCTGCTGTTTCAGCCGGCCGAATATTTTTCGGTCATGGTTCTGGGCCTCGTCGCCGCCTCTGTTGTGAGTTCCTCGGGGGCCGTGCGCGGATTGATGATGGTCTGCCTCGGCGTTCTGTTGGGGACCATTGGTGTCGATGTGAATTCGGGGGAAACCCGCTTTACGGGCGGCATACAAGAGCTGCGGGACGGAGTCTCTCTGGTGGTTGTCGCCATGGGCTTGTTTGGCATCTCCGAAGTCATGGTCTCTCTGCGTGGCGCGACGCAAAGCTATGCCGGCGCGGGGCTGACGGGGCGTCTTTTGCCGACCCGATCGGAATGGCTGCGCAGCATCATGCCCGCGATCCGCGGCTCGGTGGTGGGCTCTTTTTTCGGAACGCTGCCAGGAACGGGTCAGACCGTCGCAAGCTTTGTTGGCTATGCGCTTGAGAAGCGCATCAACAGAAACAGTGCCGAATTTGGCAAGGGCGCCATTGAAGGCGTTGTCGTTCCCGAAAGCGCCAACAATGCCGCGGCGCAAACGGCGTTCATTCCGACCCTGACGCTGGGCATCCCGGGATCTACGACCATGGCCCTGATGCTTGGCGCCCTGATGATCCACGGTATCACCCCGGGGCCGCGCCTGATTGCGGACCATCCCGAGCTGTTCTGGGGGCTCGTCGTGAGCTTCATCTTCGGCAACATCTTCTTGCTGATCCTGAATATTCCTCTGATCGGCATCTGGGTCCGCTTGCTGCGCGTGCCGCATTATTATCTCTATCCGACCGTTATCGTGCTCATCTGCGTGGGTGTCTTTGGCATCTCGAATTCTCTGACAGATGTCTGGGCGACCTTGATTTTCGGGGTGATCGGGTATGTCTTGCGCCTCTTTCGTTTTGAACCGGCGCCGATGCTGATCGGCTTTGTGCTTGGCCCGATGATGGAGGAATATTTCCGCCGTGCCATGCTCTTGTCACGAGGCGATCCAACCATCTTCATCTCGCGTCCCGGCAGCGCGGCGCTGCTGGCCGTCGCCGCTTTTCTTTTGGCAGCCACGATACTGCCATGGAAGCAATGGGTCTTCCGGGGAATGTCCGTGGTGAGAAACTCGGCATCAAATAAGTAGCTCAAGAGACCGCAGGTCGAAAAGCTCGTGAACAATCTTCTGACCTGCTATGGGATTTTCCTTCATCTGCAACGAGAGACCGGCCCAACCTGCGTTGATGGGCGTAAATGCCCGCCGGGTTCAGGTCGCGCTGGGCGAAAGTTCAGGGGCAGATCACAGCCTCTGACTTGGCCAGCCGACATATAGAGCCTGATCGGCCCCCCTTCGCGTCGGCGACGGCATGAAACCTCGTGTTCATGCCGCCTTTTACCCGACCTATCTGGCGGCCCTCAGGGCAGGGGGAGTTCCAGAATGCGATAAGTGTCGGGCGCACCGGCTTCGGGGTCGAACAGATGGTCGAGCTGCCCCTCGACGACATAGAGCGTATCCCCATGGATCGCCGCCGTGGTGGGGATATTCATGTCCTCGGACAAGGTGGTCAGGGCACCCTGCATCCCGTCCAGACGGACGATGCTCAACGCCCCGCGTGCGCCCTTGTTCAGGCCGCCGCCTTCGACCACCAGAAACGCGTGATCGCCAAGGGCAAGCAACCCGTCAGGAAAGTCGAGCTGGCGCGGCAGGTCGATCCGGGTGATCGCGCCCGAGCTGCCATCGGCATTTACCTCGGCCTTGAACATGTCGCCGGCATTGTATTGCACGAAATACACCGCATCCCCCTCGACGGCGATGCCGTTCAGGGCAATGCCTTCGCTGATGAACCGGTCATCCTCAAGCCAGACGGACAGATGATCCGCGCCGGGGACCAGCGCATAGATGCGTGGCGCGAACGAGTCGGTCACAAGGATCGTGCCATCGGCCAGTTCGGCGATGTCATTGCAGAACCCGCCACCGGGAATCTCGAAGCGACCGGCGGCCGCACCGCTGAGGCGGTCGAACGCGACGAGGGCCGGAGCGGCCGCGCCTGTGTGCACGGCGAACCCCGGATCGGACGAGCAGGCCATGACGCGGCTGTCGTCGCTGGTTACGTGAACGCCCACGGTGGTGACCATGCCATTCGCGCCGGATTCGGCGAACGGGGTGATGGTCCGGGTCTTGGGGTCGATGGCGATCAGGGCGCCCTGGGTCAGGCTGCCGGTATAGATCGTGCCATCGCGGGCGATGCCGATGCCCTCGGGCGCAAAGGTGGGGTCGGTCAGTTCGATGGCGGCGTCTGCCAGCGCGCTATGCGCCCCAAAAACCAGTGCCAGCGCGGTAGCGGAAAGTGTGAAACGATAGGTCATGTGAGTCCCGTGTTAGATGTTGATAACAGGACATTACGATCCGCCGCAGGGCAGGGCGCGCCGGGAACCGCCACCCTTGCGCCCCAAGCGGTCAGCCCGGGCGCGCCAGGCTGACGACATCCGCGCCGCCTGCGCGCCGCGTCTGACGCAGCGCGACCGGCGACATTCCGAACCGCAACCGGAACCGTTCCGCAAAGCGCGACTGGGATTGATAGCCACAGGCCATCGCCACCTGCGCGATCTGCAGATCGGTTTCCATCACATGCATCAGCCCGGTTTCCAGCCGCACCTTTTCCAACAGGTCGCGGAACCCCACGTCCTCGGCACCAAGATGGCGGCGCAGGGTGCTTTCGCTGACGCCCAGCCGCGCGCAGACCTCGCCGATCCGCCACTCGCGTGCGGGGTCCAGCATCAGCAGGTTCTCGATCCTTTGCGCCCAGCGGTCGGTCTGTTCCAGCAACAGGTTCCCGCCATAGCCGTGCCGCGCCAGCAACAGCAGGATTTCCAACAGCCGGTGGCGGCTGTGGTTGGTATCGGTGCCATAGCGCTGGGTCCAGTCGACCCATGCCGCCAGCGCGTCCAGCAGGAACCCCTGCGCCGGCATGTGCCATTTCGGACGGGTGTCCCATTCGGCAAAGGTTGCGCCATAGATCTGGCGAAACTGAGTGATGGTTTCGGGATCAAAGCGCAGCGACACGCCAAAGAACCGTCCGGTCTGCGGGCTGGGCACGTTCTCGATGCGAAATTCGGTATGGGCGGGGATCAGGATCGCCGCGCCCTTGCTGGAGATATAGGTGCTTTCGCCGATGATCATCGTCTTCTGGCCTTCAAGCGCCATGGTCAGCGTCGGCACGGGAATGCTGATTGATCGCAGGGACTGCGGTTGCAGACAGGCGTTCATCCCCAGATGAACCGACGAATCCGCGCGGATCAGCAGATCGGCCAGCGCTTGCGCACTAAGGGGGCTGGGCTGGGGCATGGGATGTCCGTTCAATCAGGGGTGGTGGGACGCGCGCCAACCTTAGCCGCGACGGGCATGGCGCGCGCGCCCTGCGCGGTCAGGGATGCGCTGCAATCGGTCATCTCATGCCGCCTGACCGGTGGCGCGCAGCGCCCGCGAAAACGCTTCGGTCGAGCCATAGCCGTAGCGGCGCGCGACGGTGCGGGTTTTCGCGCCCGCCGACAGATCGTGCCGGGCGCGAGTCATCCGGAACTGGCGCAGGTAGCTCGCGGGTGGCACCCCCAGAACCTTGGCGAACCGCGCCATGAAGGCTGAACGCGACATGCCCGCAAGTCCGGCCATGCGCTCGACATTCCAGTCCTGGGCCGGCGCGTCATGCAGCGCGACCAGCACCCGCGACAGGCGCGGATCGGCCAGCCCCGCCAGAACGCCCGAGGTCACCGTTCCCTGTTCGATCGCGTTGCGCAGGACATGGACGATGATCGCCTGAATGTAGCCCTGCATCACTGTCGCCGTGCCGCAGCGCGGGCGCGCCAGCTCGGCCAGCGCCAGATCGACCAGGGGATAGATCGGATCGCCCAGACTGACCCGCACCGCAGGCATGTCCGGCCAAAGGTGCTCCAGCCACACACCGCCCGCGACTCGCGCGGCAAGGCGTTGCTCGGCCCCGTCACACATTGCCCCCGCCGGCCCGAGCACAAAGCCATCGGCGCAGCGCCAGATCAGCAGGTTCGCATCGTCTTGGTCCAGGCCAACGGCCTGCACAGTCAGGCCCGGCATCAGCGCGGCTAATCGGTCGGTCATCAACAGGACTTTCAGTCAGGTATTCAGGACAAACTACGACCATTTATCCACCATCTCGGGGGGTGACGCAACATCAACGAAGAGGAAGCGCATGTTGATCCCACGCCAGAAAACCCCGGATTTGTCTTTGCCGCTGGTCGGAGGCGGCCAGTTCACCCTGTCCAAGGAAGGTGCCGAACGCGGCACCGTGATCGCTTTCTATCGCGGTCTGCATTGCCCGATCTGTGCGACCTATCTCAAAGAACTGGAAAAGCTGACGCCCGAGTTCAACGCCCGCGGCGTGACCACTGTGGCGGTGTCGTCGGATGCGGCGGACCGCGCGGCAGAGATGGCTGGCAAGATCGGCGCGAAAAATCTTCGCGTGGCCTATGGCCTGACGCTGCCCGCCGCGCGCGAGGACTGGGGGCTGTTCGTGTCGACCTCGCGCGGCAAGACATCCATCGGGATCGAAGAGCCGGCACTGTTTTCCGAGCCGGGTCTGTTCATGATAACGCCCGAACAGACACTGTATTATGCATCGGTGCAGACGATGCCCTTCGTGCGGCCGCATTTCTCGGAATTGCTGGGCGCGCTCGATTTCGCGATCGGGACCGGCTATCCGGCACGCGGCGAATACACCGCCGCCCTGTGACGATCAGCGGCCCCGCGCGATGCCGGGGCCGCTAAGCTGGTTGTGGTCCGTCCGCTCGGGCGATGTGGTGTGCCGGGGCGGAACGGGCGGCCTCAGGCCTGTTCCAGGTAAAGAGCCGTCGCGCGGTCCAGCGCCTTTTGCTGGTCGCCAACCGGATCCGCCGTCAGCAACGAGGGCTGGAACCGCACCGTTTCAACCTCGGTCACGCCGATGAAGCCAAGCCACCAGTCGAGGTAGGTCGAATGGTGATCGGTGCCGTATTTGGCCGGTGCCCCCGGCGCATAGACCCCCGAAGTATAGAACACCCGCGCCGATTTGCCGCGCAGCAGGCCGCTATATCCGGCATCTGGGGCGAACCCGAAAAGCAGTCCGGGCTGTGTGATGATGTCGATATAGTGCTTCAGCTTGTAGGGGATGCCGCCGTTCCACATCGGCACCGCCAGCACATATTCATCCGCTTTGATGAACCGGTTTGCGACAGCGACCACCTGATCCCAGGCGCTCTGGCGCGGCGCGTCCATGTCGCCCACGCCGAAGAAGGTCATCTTCGCGGCTGCCTTGTCCCCGTCGAACTCGGGCAGATCGGCGCGCCACAGTTCCAGCCGGTCGATGGTAACGTCGGGTTGGGCCGCCTGCCGGGCCGCAAGGTAGGCTTCGGCCATCTTGCCGGATTGGGACATCGGGCCGCGCGGCGAGGCCGCGATATAGAGAATTCGGGTCATAGGGTCGTTCCTTTCGGTTGGGTCAGGTCAGTTGGCAAAGACGTCACGGATGGCGGCCCCGATCTCGGGGGCGTGGGTTTCCAGCGCGAAATGCCCGGCGTCGAAGATCCGCGTCTGGGCATCGGGCAGCAGCGCTTGCAGGCCGGTGACGGCGTCCATGGTGAAAAAGGGATCGTTCGCGCCCCAGACGATCAGCGTTTTCGGCTGTTTGCTGGCCAGGTATGTCTGCCACGCGGGGTAGGACGCGACGTTGTCCCGGTAGTTCCAGAGATAGTCGAGCTGGATGGCGTCATTCCCCGGCCGGTCCAGCCCGGCCTGATCGCTGACCCACGCGTCGGGGCTCAGCCTGTCGGGCTGCGTGCTGCCCTGCTCATATTGCCAGCGCGTGGTCTCGGGGGTGAGGAAGCCGCGGATCGGGGATTCGGTTTCGGGGGTGCGCTCTGCCCAGAACGGGGCGAACTGCGCCGCCACGTCGGACGACCAGCCTTCGACGTGAACCGTCGCATTCTGGAAGACGAGGCCGGCGATGCGTTCCGGATGCGATACCGCCAGCCGCATCCCCACCGGGCCGCCGTAATCCTGCATGTAGAGCGTGTAGTCCGCCAGCCCGAGACCTTCGATGAACGCATTCATGGTCTCGGCCAGAGTGGCGAAATCATAACCGTAGCTTTGCGCTTGCGGGGCTGCCGACTGGCCGAAGCCGGGATAGTCGGGGGCGATGACATGATAGCTGGCCGCCAGCTCCGGGATCAGGTCGCGGAACATGTGCGACGACGAGGGGAAGCCGTGCAGCAGGATCATCACGGGGGCGTCCTGCGGTCCGGATTCGCGGTAGGCGATAGAGACGCCGTTGATGTCGAGGCTGCGATAGCTGACCGGCCAGGACGTGGGGCTGCCCGCAGAGGCGGTGGAGGCAAACACGGCGAAAGCCAGCGTTGCCGCTGATAAGGATCGTTTCATCTTGCACCTTTTGTAACTGTCAAAAATGTCTTTGACGGTTACTTATCACCAATGAAATTGGATTTAGACAGTTACTTTAATGTGAAGGCGCTCGCGAAAAAATAACTGGTGAAATCGCTAAATAACGGTTATAAAGGCGGGCCGTAGCTTTGGATTGCAGACGGATGACCAGATGACACAGGACCCCAGACCCGCACCTTTCTTTATCGGGGAAAGCCCGGCGCTGGACTTTCTGAACACGGTCGCGATGTCACGATCCGTGCGGTACGACTGGCTGGAATCCGGGGCTGACCTGCTGGACTGGCTGGTCGCGGCGGGGCTTGCCTCGGAGCCCGAAGTGGCCCCGTTTCGCAATGCGGGCACCGCGAATGCGCTGGAACAGGCGCGTCAGGACATCATCGCTTTCCGCGAAAGGCTCCGATCCTTCGTCGATGAGGTTTGCGGCCGCGAGCTGACGAATCCGGGCCGTCCCGTCATCGCCGAGATCAACGCGATCCTCGCGCGCGGGGCGCGGTTTTTGCAGATCGAGGCGACCGCAGGATCGGGCGATCCCGCTGCCCGGCCGCTTGCCCTTGTCGACAAGCATCCGATGACCGACCCGCGCGACCTGATCGTCAGGATCGCGACCGCCGCCGCGCGTCTGATCACCGAGGCGGATTTTCACTATGTCCGGAACTGCGAGGGGCCGACCTGCACCCTGTATTTCCTGGACATCAGCAAGAACCACAAGCGCCGCTGGTGCTCGATGGAGGTCTGCGGCAACAGGGCCAAGGCCGCTGCCTATCGCAAGCGGTGATGGGGTGGGTTCATCGGGCGCGCCAGCCGCGGCCGCCGTTTTTTCAGATTTTTGTGTCACAGTTTCATCGGCCGCTGCCTCTTTCCTTATATGCGACCGGGACTGGCCCGGCGCAGTTCAATGAGGACAACAAGATGAAGACCCACGACGTGCAATCCATCCACATCGCGAAACCCCGGTCCGAGGTCTTTGGCTATATCGCCGATCCCGCGCACCTGCCCGAATGGACGAATGCGTTCAAATCCGCCGATGCCGAAAGCGCCGAGCTGGTCACCCCGAATGGGGCTGTTCCGATCCGGTTGGAAACCCGCGCCTCGGCCGAGCAGGGGACGGTCGACTGGATCATGACCTTTCCCGATGGGTCCAAAGGCGCGGCCTATTCCCGAGTGACCGAGGACAGCGACGACACGTCGATCTATTCCTTCGTTCTGATGGCGCCGCCGGTGCCGCTTGAAATGCTGGAGGGCGCCTTGGAAGAGCAGAAAAAGACGCTGGCCAAAGAGCTGGTGACGCTGCGGGCGCGGCTTGAGGCATGATCCATCTGGATCCAGAACAGGTAAGCGCCGCGCGGCAAGGGGATCGCGCGGCTCTTGCATCCGTGGTGCGGTCCTTGCAGCGCCCCGTCTATGGCCTTGCCATGCGGATGCTGGCGCACCCGGCCGATGCCGAGGACGCCACACAGGAAATTCTGATCAAGATCATCACCCATCTCGGGACCGTCCGCGATGACCGGGCGGCCGGGGGATGGGCGCTAAAGGTCGCGTCCCGGCACCTTGTCGGGATGCGAAAACGCGGCCGCGTCGAGGCGATGCGGATGACCTTCAAGGATTTCGCCGACGATCTGGAAACCGGGCTGGTGGCCGCAGACGAGGATCAGACCGAGACCGCGATCACGGCGATTGCGATCGAGGAGATCAAGATCGGCTGCACGCTGGCGATGCTGACCTGCCTCACCCGCAGCCTGCGCATTGCCTATGTGCTGGGCGACATATTCGAGATGTCCGACACCGAGGCTGCTGAAGCGCTTGAAATCACCGCCGCAGCTTACCGGCAACGGCTAAGCCGCGCCCGGCAGCAGGTCACGGATTTCGTGCAGAGTTCTTGCGGGATGGTGTCGCAAGGCGCCGCCTGCCGATGCGAAAAGCGCCTGACCGCGGCGCAAGACAGCGGTCGGGTGACGCTGGGGGCGCCGGCGTTCGGGCTGGCGGCTCCGGCCTCTGATATCCCCAAACTGCGCCGTCAGATCAGAACGCTGGAAGACGGTCGGCGGGCCGCCGCGCTGATGCGGTCGAACCCGTCTTTTCCGACCACGGTTGGCGATCTGGTGATGGCGGTTTTGAAATAGCGACGCAGGCGCGTTTAACCCAAAGACCGTCAATGTGGCGATCAACACCGGTCGGCTTTGGGGGCAGCCCGTGACGCTGCGGAGCGAAACATCTCGTTAAGGGGCGCCGTGTTCATCTGGAGCAGCAGGACGCGCGATCGCGCGGGCTTGCACACTAAATAAAACCCCGCCGTTTGGCGGGGTTTTTGCGTTTGAGACATCAAGGCTGGATCAGGCCTCAGCCCAGCAGCGCCCCCATATGCCGCATGGCAAGGGAATAGCCGCCGATCCCGAAGCCAGCCATCACCGCGTCGGCGCGCAGGCTGACATACGAGTGATGCCGGAACGCCTCGCGTTTGTGGACCTGGCTGATATGCACCTCGATCACCGGGCCTTCGAACGTGTTCAGCGCATCCAGAATGGCGACCGACGTGTGGGTATAGGCGGCCGGGTTGATGATGATACCAGCGGCTTTTTCGCGGGCCTCGTGGATGGTGTCGATGATCTGGCCTTCGTGGTTCGACTGGAACAGCGCGCAGTCCAGCCCGCATTCACGCGCGACGCTTTGGCACTGGGCCTCGACATCGGCCAATGTGTCCGAGCCATAAATCTCGGGCTGGCGCTTGCCCAGCAGGTTCAGGTTCGGCCCGTTCAGAATATAGATCATCTTGGTCATGTCTGGTCCTTTCGCCCGATTGGACAGTCGTATTGGCGTCAGTGTTAGACGATCTTTCCGCCCTGTTCTATGGGCTGATTATGTCGTCGGGCCGGGCGGCGGGCAATCCGCGCTGTCGGATGCCCGATTTCCGGCAGGAACTGTGCCAAATCGGCAGGAGTTTCACGCCTGTGCCTTGTTCCCGGCGAGCGGGCATTCTACATCCACCATATGAGAAAATTCGTGCCATTCCTGAAAGCCAACCCGACCGTTGCTGTGCTGCGGCTTCAAGGGGTCATTGCTTCGGGAGGGCGCGCTGGCGCCAGCCTGAATGACAGTGGCCTTGCCGCGACCATTGAGCGGGCCTTTTCCAAGGGCAAACCCGACGCGGTTGCGATTGCGTTGAATTCGCCGGGCGGATCGCCGGTTCAGTCGTCGCTGATCGCGGCGCGGATCCGGCGTCTGGCGGCGGAAAAGGAAATTCCGGTCTATGCCTTTGTCGAGGACGTTGCGGCCTCGGGCGGGTATTGGCTGGCTTGCGCGGCGGATGAAATCTGGGTTGATGACAGTTCGATCATCGGCTCGATCGGGGTGATTTCCGCCGGGTTCGGCTTTCACGACCTGATTGCGCGGCATGGGATCGAACGCCGGGTGCATACTGCCGGCAAATCGAAAAGCATGCTTGATCCGTTCCGCCCCGAGCGCGAGGAAGATGTCGCGCGGCTGCTGGATTTGCAGGGGCAGATTCATCAAAGCTTTATCCGCCACGTGACCCAAAGCCGGGGCGACCGCCTGAAAGACGGGACCGAGTTGTTCAACGGCGATATCTGGGTCGGTCAGGCCGGTGTCGATCTGGGGCTGGCGGATGGCATCGGGCATCTGGTGCCCAAGATGAAACAGCAATTCGGCGACAAGGTGAAATTCCGCGTCTACGGCGCGCGCCGGTCGCTGTGGCAGCGTCTGGGTGCCCAGATCGCCACCAGCGTTGGCGAAACAATCGAGGATCGTGCCCATTGGGCGCGGTTTGGGTTGTAAGATGCTGTTCAAGATCATCGTCTTTTTCCTGCTTGGTATGGCGGTTCTGGCCATGTTCGGCCGTTTGCGTTTGCCGGGCGGCGGCCGGGTGACCGGCCTTGCGGTGCCGAAGAAATGCAAACATTGCGGCCGCTATAATATGGGCAGCGGGCCGTGCCCCTGCGGAAAAGGGTAACGCGGCGAATGCAAGACCTGCTTTACGCATCTCTGGGGTTAGTGATCCTGTTGTTGGCCGGGGATTCCTTGGTCAAGGGCGCGGTAAACATGAGCCTGCGTCTGGGCGTGCCCGCCCTGATCGTCAGCCTGACCATCGTCGCGTTCGGCACTTCGGCGCCCGAGCTGCTGATCGCGATCAAGGCTGTGCTGGACAACGCGCCGGGCATTGCCTTGGGCAATGTGGTCGGGTCGAACACCGCGAATGTTCTGTTGGTTCTGGGTATCCCGGCGATTATCTCGGGGCTGCATACCAAGGAATGTGACACCCGCCGCACCTATGGCATGATGCTGATCGCGACGGTTCTGTTCATCGCCTTGTGTTTCGCCGGACCGCTGACGTGGTGGCATGGGGTGATCCTGTTGGCGGGGCTGACTTTGGTTCTGAGCGACGCCATGGTC
>NZ_JBFHDW010000041.1:0-12392 GCF_041584535.1 Actibacterium sp.
CCCAAGGCGAACGCCCGGTCGAGACCCTGTCAGCGGGCGATCTGGTGCTGAACAAGGACGGCGTGCCGGTGCGGTTGTTGTGGAAGGCCCGGCGGCATATTCCCGGCGCCGATCTGCGGTCCAGCCCGGCCCTGCGCCCGGTCTGCATTCCGCGCGGCGCGATGGGGCGGCAGATGCCGCATAGCGACCTTTATCTGTCGCCGCAGCACCGGGTGCTGGTCAGCCACGGCCGGAACGCCCTGCATTTCGGCTATGAGGCGGTGCTGATCCCGGCCAAGTTCCTGATCGGCAGTCTGGCGCATGAATCTTGCCCGGCAGAGGGCATCACCTATTACCACCTGCTGTTCGAACAGCATGAAATCATCCTGTCGAACGGCCTTGAGACCGAGAGCTATCAACCCTCGCTGCGCGCGCTTGGTGGCATGGAAGAGGACGCGCGGCTGGATTTCATGGCGGAAATCCCGCGCGACTGGCGGCGCAAGCTGATGTTCCGCGAGGATGCCTATTACTCGGTCAAATCCTATGAGGCGCCTTTGGTCGCCCTGCCGCAGCCGGCCTGAACCTAGACCGGCTCGATATCGCCCTGCGCGCGGGTGGCGTGGAACTGGGTCTCCCAGTCATTGAACCCGCCTTCAGCGATCGCCGCGCGCATTCCGGCCATGAGGTCCTGGAAATAATGCAGGTTGTGCCACGTCAGCAGCATGCCGCTGATCATCTCTTGCGCGCGGAACACATGGTGCAGATAGGCGCGGCTGTAGCTGCTGCAGGCCGGACAGGTGCAGTTTTCGTCCAGCGGTCGCGGATCGTCGGCGTGGCGGGCGTTCTTGATGTTCACGACGCCACGGCGGGTAAACACCTGCCCGGTCCGCCCCGAACGCGATGGCAGCACGCAATCCATCATGTCGATCCCGCGCTTGACGGCCCCGACGATATCGTCGGGCTTGCCCACGCCCATCAGGTAACGCGGCTTGTCAGCGGGCAGCAGGTCGGGCGCATAGTCCAGCGTGTCGAACATCGCTTCTTGCCCCTCGCCCACGGCCAGACCGCCGATGGCATAGCCGTCAAAGCCGATCTCGCGCAGGGCGGCGGCGCTTTCTTCGCGATAGTCGCGCTCAAGCCCGCCCTGCATGATCCCGAACAGCGCGTGTCCGGGGCGATCCCCGAACGCGTCTTTTGACCGCGCAGCCCAGCGCATCGACAGCCGCATGCTGTCGGCGATCCGGTCGCGGTCGGCGGGCAAGGCCGGGCATTCATCGAAACACATGACGATATCGCTGCCCAGCAGGCGCTGGATTTCCATGCTGCGCTCGGGCGTCAATTCATGGCGCGAGCCGTCAATATGCGACTTAAACGTAACGCCCTTTTCGGTCAGCTTGCGCAGACCGGCAAGGCTCATCACCTGAAAGCCGCCGCTGTCGGTCAGGATCGGCTTTTGCCAGTTCATGAACTTGTGCAACCCGCCCAAGCGGTCGATGCGCTCGGCCGTCGGGCGCAGCATCAGGTGATAGGTGTTCCCCAGCAGGATATCCGCCCCGGTCGCCGCCACGCTTTCGGGCAGCATCGCCTTGACGGTGGCCGCCGTGCCCACGGGCATGAAAGCCGGCGTGCGGATGTCGCCGCGCGGGGTGGAAATGGTGCCAAGACGGGCCTTGCCATCGGTGGCGTGCAAAGAGAACGAGAATCGCTGTGTCATGGCCCCGCAATAGCGCGAAGCGGCGTCCGGGGCCAGTTCCCAGCCGCGCCGATCCGCCGGGGGCTGTCACAAAACTCTCATCGCCTCTTGTCATAGGTCACGCACAATGACACTGGGCGTCTTCGGATTCTCGGATGGCGATTTGACTGGGGGCAACATGATACAGGACCGGCAGGATATGACGGGCTTTCGGCTGGGCTGGGAGGAATGGGCGGCCCTGCCCGGGCTTGGCTTGCCGGCACTGAAGGTCAAGGTCGATACCGGGGCCAAGACCTCGGCGCTGCATGCCTTCGATATCGAGCCCTTCGGCCCGGCCAGCCAGCCGCGCGTGCGCTTTGCCATCCATCCGATTCCGGGCCGCAATGACCTGTCGATCCCCTGCTCGGCGGAAATCGTCGACCGGCGCGAGGTCACCAGTTCCAACGGCGAGACCGAGCTGCGCTATGTCATCCGCACCGAGATCAGCATCGGCAACCGGCAATGGCCGATCGAGGTCACGCTGACCGATCGCGGCGGCATGGCTTACCGGATGCTGCTGGGCCGTCAGGCCTTTGGTGAGGACATCATCATCAGCCCCGGCGACAGCTTTTGCCAGCCGGTGCTGAATTACGACGTCTACCATTCAACCGCCATGCGCGAAGAGGCCCCGGCCCGCACCCTGCGCATCGCCGTCCTGTCGCGCGAGGGGAACAACTATTCCACCCGGCGTCTGGTCATCGAAGGCGAAAAGCGCGGCCATGTGGTCGAAGTGATCGACACCACCCGCTGCTACATGGCGATCAACGCGCTGGCGCCCGAGGTCTATTACGACGGCAAGCGCCTGCCGCGATACGACGTGGTGATCCCGCGCATCGGCACCTCGGTGACGGCCTATGGCACCGCCGTGATCCGCCAGTTCGAAACCATCGGCACGTTTTGCGTGAATGGCTCGGAAGGGATCACCGCCAGCCGTGACAAGCTGCATGCACATCAGATTTTGGCCCGCCACCGCATCGGTATGCCGACCACGGCCTTTGCCGCCTCGCCTCAGGACAATGACAGCCTGATCGAATTGGTCGAAGGCGCGCCATTGATCGTCAAGCTGCTGGAAAGCACCCAAGGCAAGGGCGTGGTTCTGGCCGAAACCAAGAAAGCCGCGCAATCGGTGATTTCGGCGTTTCGCGGGTTGAAGGCCAGCTTTCTGGTCCAGCATTTCGTCAAGGAAGCCGCGGGCGAAGACATCCGCTGTCTGGTGATCGGCGGCAAGGTCGTCGCCTCGATGCGGCGGGTGGCGGCGGCGGGCGAGTTCCGCTCGAACCTGCATCAGGGTGGCCGCGCCGAGCCGGTGCGCATCACCAAGGCCGAACGCGACACCGCGATCCGCGCCGCCAAGGCGTTCCGGCTGAACCTGGCCGGGGTCGATCTGTTGCGCTCGTCCGACGGGCCGAAAGTGCTGGAGGTCAACTCCAGCCCCGGTTTTGAAGGCATCGAACAGGCCAGCGGCAAGAACGTCGCACGCCTGCTTTATGACGAGATCGAAAAGCGCGTGCGTCCCGCCCCTGCCCGCAAACGTGGCAAAAGCGCCGCCTGACGCGGCGTTGCACCGCCGCGCCGGGCGGTTTGCATCGCGACCACTTTACGGCATCGCCTGTAATCCTTATATGTTCACTCAACTATAGGAATTCGCGCATGACCGAAGCCACGCAGCATATCGAAGGGGCACCGCTGATCGCCCCGTCCACGCCCGAGCACCCGCTGTTCGACGATGTCGTCGCGGCCTGCCGCACCGTGTTCGACCCGGAAATCCCGGTGAATATCTATGACCTCGGGCTGATCTATACGATCGACATCACCGAGGACAACGTGGTGCGGGTCATCATGACCCTGACCGCGCCCGGCTGTCCGGTGGCCGGTGAAATGCCCGGCTGGCTGGCCGACGCGATCGAGCCGCTGCCCGGTGTGAAACAGGTCGATGTGTCGATGACCTTTGATCCGCCCTGGGGCATGGAAATGATGTCGGACGAGGCGCGTCTGGAATTGGGATTCATGTGATGTTCGGTATTCCCGGAAAACAGGCCCTGACGATGACTGCGGCCGCCGCGTCGCAAATCTCCCGCCTGATGGCCAAGCAGGACAGCAAAGGCCTGCGCATCGGCATCAAGAAGGGCGGCTGCGCGGGCATGGAATACACCATGGACTATGTGTCTGAGATCGACCCTCTGGACGAGGTCGTCGAACAAGACGGCGCGCGGGTGATGATCGCCCCAATGGCGCAGATGTTCCTGTTCGGCACCGAGATCGACTATGAGACCTCGCTGCTGGAAAGCGGCTTCAAGTTTCGCAACCCCAATGTGGTCGAGGCCTGCGGCTGCGGCGAGTCGATCAAGTTCGCCGAAAGCTGAGGCTTTTCGCCCGCCGAACCCTTGCCTGACCGGCCGGTTTCGGGTTTTGTCGTCCGACAAGAATAAAGGACGAGGGACATGGCGAAAAAGCTGGCCGCGGGCAATTGGAAGATGAATGGAACCGGCGCCGATCTGGCCCAGGTCTCTGCCCTGATCGCGGCCCACCCTGCCCCCAAATGTGACATCCTGATCTGTCCGCCCGCCACCTTGCTGTCGCGCATGTCTGACGCGGCAAAAGGCAGCGCGGTGAAAACCGGCGGGCAGGATTGCCATGCAGATGCCTCGGGCGCGCATACCGGCGATATTTCGGCGCTGATGCTGGCCGACACCGGGGCCAGCCATGTGATCCTTGGCCATTCCGAACGCCGCGCCGATCATGGCGAAACCGATGCTCAGGTCCGGGCCAAGGCGCTGGCCGCGCAGGCCGCAGGCCTGATCGCGGTGATCTGCGTCGGTGAAACCGAGGCCCAGCGCGACGCCGGCGACACCCTGAGCGTGATCGCCAGCCAACTGGCCGGATCGCTGCCGGATAGCTGCACCGCTGTGAATACCGTGATCGCCTATGAACCGGTCTGGGCCATCGGCACTGGCCGCGTGCCGACCACCGACCAGATCGCGCAGGTCCACGACCTGATGCGCGACGCCCTGACCGCGCGCTTTGGCGACGCTGACATGACGCTGCTTTACGGCGGCTCGGTCAAACCCGACAACGCCGCCGAGATCTTTGCCGTGGCCAATGTCGATGGCGCATTGGTCGGCGGCGCGTCTTTGAAGGCTGCGGATTTCTCGACCATCATCGCGGCGCTGGACGCCTCCTAATCCCCTGACACGACCTGTCAAAACGAACCGGCCCCACATGTCTGCGGGGCCGGTTCAGTCGTATGTCCGTGCGTTATCGGGTGATGATCTCGGGGCCCATCAGGCTGATTGGCAGCCATGTCGACAGCACCGGGATATAGGTCACCATGATCAGGAAGACGAACAGCACCGCAAGGAACGGCAGCGCGGCCCTTACGACCCGCATCATCGGCATTCCGGCAACGCCCGAGGTCACGAACAGGTTCAGACCCACCGGCGGCGTGATCATACCGATCTCCATGTTGACCACCATGATGATGCCCAGATGGATCGGATCCACCCCCAGTTCCAGCGCGATCGGGAACACCAGCGGTGCGACGATCACGATCAGGCCCGAGGGCTCCATGAACTGGCCGCCGATCAGCAGGATGACGTTGACCACCACAAGGAACATGATCTTGCCAAAGCCCGCATCCAGCATCATCCCGGCGATCTGCTGCGGGATCTGTTCATCCGTCAGCACATGCTTGAGGATCAGCGCATTGGCGATGATGAACATCAGCATGATCGTCAGCTTGCCGGCCTCAAGCAGCGTGTGCTTGGTGTCGCGGTGGAAGAACGCGGTCACCAGCGCCTGAGGCTTTTGCAGCAGCGACTTGCGGGCGCCGCCCTCGGACGTTGCGGCCAGCGGCCCCATGTCGCGATAGACGAACACCGCGATCAGGAAGGCATAGACCGAGGCCACAGCGGCCGCTTCGGTCGGGGTAAAGATCGCCGAGGTGATCCCCGGAATACCGTAAATCCCCACCATGATGATCACGATCAGCATCAGCCCCCAGAACGCGTCGGCAAAACTGGCGCGCACTTCGCCCCAGCCCTGCCATTCGCCCTTGGGCATGTTCTTGACCCGCGCCATGATATAGATGGTGATCATCAGCATGACCCCGGCCATGATGCCCGGAATGACCCCGGCAAGGAACATCCGCCCGACCGACACATCGGTGGCCGAGGCATAGACCACCATCACGATCGACGGCGGGATCAGGATGCCCAAGGTCCCCGCATTACAGATCACACCGGCGGCAAAGTCCTTGGAATAACCCGCCTTCTGCATCGCCGCGATCACGATCGAGCCGATGGCGACCACGGTTGCGGGCGAACTGCCCGACAGTGCCGCGAACAGCATACAGGCGAACACACCGGCAATCGCCAGACCGCCGCGCATATGGCCGACACAGGCGATGGAAAAGCGGATGATCCGCTTGGCCACACCGCCGGTGGACATAAAGCTGGACGCCAGAATGAAGAACGGGATCGCCAGCAGGGTGTAATGCCCGGCCATCGCCTGATACAGCGATTGCGCGATCGAGGCCAAAGAGGTCTCGGAGAACACCAGCAGGAAGATCATCGAACTAAGGCCAAGGCTGACCGCGATCGGCGCACCAATCAGCAGCAAGCCGACGATCATCAGGAAAAGAATTGCAACGCCCATGACTTAGGTCTCCTTGGACTGGGCCGCAGCCTGATCGACCGCGTCTTCGGCCTCGTGGCTGACGATCAGACTGTCTTGCAGGCCGCGAATGATCCGCACGGTGGCCTGAACCACCCGCAACAGGATCAGCGCCGCGCCGAAGGGCAAAATCGCATAAGGAATAAAGCGCGGCAGCTTTTCATAGGTCTCGCCCTGATTAAACAGCGGCTCAAGCCAGCGCAGCCATGCCAGCATCGGGATTTGCTCGGTCTCATACCACGCCTGATCGCGCGAGTTCTCGAACCCTGTCGGGAACCAGCGCCCCGAGGTCGCATCGAACCCGGCAAACGGCGCCCAGTAATCCCAAGCGCCTTTCAGCAGCAGCACCGCATAGATCACACAAGCAATGGCCGACAGGATCACCATGATCCGCCGCGGCCCGTCCGACGCGATATTCAACAGCGCGTCAACGCCCAGATGCGAAGTGTGTTTGAAACCAAAGCTGATGCCCAGCAGCACCAGCCACGCGAACATCACGAGTGTCAGTTCCAGCCCCCAGATCAGCGACTCGCCAAATCCATAGCGCAGGACAACATTCACAAAGGTCACAAGCGTCATCAGCCCCAGCAGCAGCGCGATCATGGTTTCTTCGAAACTGTCAAAGAACCGGGACAGCGGGCCGCGGGATTGGGGTTCGGTCTGTTTGGTCATAGCGCAGTCCCCTCGTTAGCCTGTCAGGTTTGTTTGCAAAAAGGCCCGGCGCGTTCAGCGCACCGGGCCAGACGTTTCAGATGCCTGATCCGGCGCTCAGTACATCGCGTTGATTTTTTGAGCGGCTTCGATGTTGTCGGCGCCGACATCACCTTCGAACTCGGCCCAGACCGGTTTCATCGCATCGACCCAAGCCTGACGCTGTTCGGCGTCCAGAACCCGCACGACACCGCCAGCATCGATGATCGCCTGTTTAGCGGTTTGGTTCACCTTGAAGGATTCCGCGTTCCGGGTGGCGGTGACTTCGGCCAGAATGGTGGCCAGCTGGTCACGCACATCGGCGTCAAGGCTGTCCCACCAATCGACGCTGGTCACGACCAGATAATCCAGAACCCCGTGGTTGGTTTCGGTGGTGCCGTCCTGAACCTCAAAGAATTTCTGGCCATAGACGTTCGACCAGGTGTTTTCCTGACCATCGACAACGCCGGTTTGCAGGGCACCGTAGACTTCGGAAAACGCCATCGGTTGCGGCGAGGCGTCCAGCGCCTTCATCTGGGCGACCAGCACATCCGAGGTCTGAACCCGGAATTTCAGGCCAGCGGCATCCGACGGCAGCACCAGCGGCTTGTTGGCCGAGAATTGCTTCATGCCGTTGTGCCAGAATTGCAGGCCCAGCAGGCCACGGCGCGCCATCGATTCCTTCATCGCCTGACCGGTTTCCGAAGCCTGGAACGCGTCCACGGCATCGATGTTCTTGAACATGAAGGGCAGATCGAAAATGCGGAATTTCTTGGTGAAAGCTTCGAATTTCGACAGCGACGGGGCGGCCATCTGGACGTCGCCCTGTAGCATCGCCTCAAGCACCTGATCGTCGTTATAGAGGGTCGAGTTGCCATAGACCTCCATGCAGGCCTTGCCGTTCATCTCGGCATTCACGCGCTCTTGCAGCAGCGAGGCGGCGATGCCTTTGGGGTGGCGGTCGGTGTTGGTGACGTGGCTGAACTTGATGACGATTTCGCCTTCGTCACAATTGGCCAGGGCCGCGCCCGAGGTCATGGTCAAAGCGATTGCGGTGGCCGCAGCGGCGGTAAACAGTTTCATTGAGTCTCCTCCCCGAAGTCTCGGATTTTCCAGTGTCGCGCCCTGATCAGAGCGGCTGACGCTATAAAGACCCGGCCTGAACGTGGCTCAAAAAGAAAAATGCGACTGCCTGAAATTAATTTATTATCCTTATTTATTAAAGTGTTATGGCGATATTTTCGGATCTATCGGCGAACACGCCGGTTCGGGTGGGCGAAATCCCGCACAGGACCTTGTGGCGACTGTGCGGAAATCCGCACAGGTTTGAGTCTATGATTTTCGCCCGAAACCGGCCTAGCCGTGGTCGCGGTAATCCTCGGCGCGGACGCCGTGTTTGGCCAGCTTGTCGTAAAACGTCTTGCGCGGCAGCTTCAGCGCCCGCGCCGCTTCGGTCGCATTGCCCCCGGCGCGTTTCAGCGCCTCGATCAGCAGCGAATGCTCGACCCGGGCCAGTTGATCGGCAAGGCCCAGCTCTTCGTGTTCCTCGACATCGCTTAACCCCATCGCGAACCGCATCGCCGCATTCATCAATGCCCGCGCGTTCCCCGGCCAGTCCTGCGCCAACAGCCGCGCGATGATTTCGGGGCTGATTTCCGGCACCGGCAGCGCCGCCTGTTCACAAGCGATCGACACGTAATGGCGGAACAGAACCGGGATGTCCTCGGGGCGTTCGCGCAGCGGCGGAATGCGGATTTCAGCGGCTTCAAGCCGGTAATAAAGATCGGGATGGAACCGGCCCTCGGCCACCTCAGTCGCCAGATCGCGGTATGACCCCAGCAAAAAGCGCGGCCCGCCGGGGCGTTCGATCAGGTCCAGCAACGCGAATTGCGCCGCCGGGCTAAGCGCTGCGATTTCGTCCAGAAACACCGAGCCGCCCTCGGCCCGCTCGAACGCATCGGCCAGCGTTTCAGGTGTTTGCGCCGCAGCCGAGAATTTCAGGAATGGTTTGTGCGACGAGGCCGATAACAGATGCACCACCTCGGCCAGTTTCGAGGTGCCGGTGCCCGGCTCGCCGGTAATCAGCACGTCGCTTTGGCTGCGCGCGAACAGCCGCGCCTGCTGGCGCATGGCCTGCGATTGGGCTGATCGCCCGCGCAACAGCCGCGCCGCCGCATCGCCGGCCTCAAGTTGCAGCTTCAGCCGCCGGTTTTCCAGAACCAGCGACCGGGTCTTCATCGCCTTTTCGACCACCGCCAACAGATCCTTGGGCGCGCAGGGCTTTTCCAGAAAGTCGAACGCCCCCGACGACATGCCTTTGACCGCTTTCGGAATGTCGCCTTCGCCGGTCAACAGGATCACCGGCAATTCAGGATCGACCCCTTGGGCGAACTCCAGCAACGCGAACCCGTCTTTGCCCGGCATCCGCAGATCCGAGATCACAATGCCCTGAAAATCGGGTGTGATGTGATCCTTGGCCTCGATATAGCTGCCAGCGGTGATCGGGTGCAGCCCGGCCAGATCCAGCGTCTGCCCCAAGGCCTCGCGCACCGGCGGATCGTCATCGACAACCAGAACCTTGCGGATCATGCGTGTTCCTCCTGCCGGACGGCGGCCAGTTCAACGGTAAAGACCGCGCCGCCCTCGGGGTGATTGCGGCCCCGGATCGCGCCGCCGAAACTTTGCACCAAACCATACGAGATCGACAGGCCAAGGCCCATCCCTTCGGACTGGCCGACCTCTTTGGTGGAATAGAACGGATCGAAAATCTTTTCCGGCTCGGTGATGCCCGGCCCGCTGTCATGCACGCTGAGATGCACCAGATCGCCCTGATGCGACAGGGTGATTTCCAGCCGGGGCCGGTCCTGCCCGGTCATCGCATCCAGCGCGTTCGAGACGAGGTTCAGCAACACCTGCTGCAACCGCACCTCGCCGCCGCGCACCAGCATCGGGTTGTCGGGCCGGTCCCAGATCAGATCGACCCCGGCAGCGTTCATCCGGGTTTCGCTGAGGTCCAGCACTGCCTCGACCACCGCCACCAGATCGACAGTGGCGATCGGTTCGCTTTCCTGCCGGGCAAAGGCGCGCAGGTTTTTAATGATCCGGCCCATGCGCCGCGCCAGTTCGGAGATCTTGCCAAGGTTCTGTCCGGCCTTGTCCGGCGCCCCGCGTTCCAGAAACAGCGCGCCATTTTCAGCAAAGGACTGAATCGCCATCAGCGGCTGGTTCAATTCATGGCTCAGCCCCGCCGACATCTTGCCAAGCGCCGACAGCTTGCCCGCCTGCACCAGTTCCTGCTGGGCGCGTTTCAGGGCGTCCTCGGCCTCTTTGCGCTCGATCACCTCATGGCGCAGGGCAAGGTTGGCCTCGGACAACTCGCGGGTGCGCGCGGCCACCCGGCTTTCCAACAGCGCCTTGGCCTGTTCCTCAAGCGTCAGGCGCGCGCTAAGGGCCTGCCGCCGCTGTTGCAGCAGCAACAGCACCGCGCCAAAGACCAAGGCCACCGCCGCCGCGACCAGCGCCTGCAACCCGGCCAGCCGCGCTGCGGGGCCGGCATCCAGCAAGATCTCGCCGCGCAGGCCGATCACCGGCAAATCGACGGTCTGATGCAAGGCGCGGGTCGGCAGATAGCGGCCGCCATCCAGCACCCATAATTCATGCCCCGACACGGTGCGGGCCTGAAACCCCGGAAACGGCGGCAAGGCAACGCGGGTATAGCCGAATGCCGCGCGAACCTCGCGGGCGCCGGGGCCACGGTCGGCCAGCAACAGCTCGGTCCGGTTTGCGATAAAGATCACCCCGGCGTCATCGGTAAAGAACACCGCCTCGGGGTCGGCGGTCGATTCCGCCTCAAGCGCCGGAATATCGACCTCGACCGAGACCGCGCCCAGCGGCACCCGGTTTTCGCCAAAGACCGGCACCGCGAACACATAGGCCCGCTCGCCCGAGGGCAGCACCTCGTGATGAGCGCCAAGCGCGCCCTGCATCGCGCGCTGGAATGACGGCTTGCCCGCCCGCGCCGCCGCCAGCCCGGCACCACGCCGGTCAGAACTGGCCAGAATGTCGCCATCAGCGGACAAAAGGTAATAATCGCGCGCCCCGCTGCGGTCCGAGGCCCAAAGCAACAGATCGGCCACCTCATCAATCGGCACCGTCCCCGCAAGCGCCGCCTGAACCATCGGGTGATTGGCCATGAACACCCCCAGCGCCCGGTATTTCTCCAGACGGCTGGTCAGCCGGTCAGCGGCCAAAGACAGATCGGATTGCGCGCGTTCTTCCAACTGGTCCAAGGCTGAGGAATAGGCGAACCACCAGACGCCACCGGTGAACACCGCCGCCAGCGCCAGATAGATCGCGATCGCCAAGACCAGCCGTTTCATTCGCCCTCCGTCCCGGCCCGCTGTGCCTAGACCGGCAGAACCGTTGTCGCCTTGATTTCTTCCATCGACAACAACGCTGTGACGTTGTGGATTTTCACCTCGGCGATCAGCGCCTGATAGAACTGGTCATAGGCGCGCGCATTCGGCACCCGGACCTTGAGGATATAATCGATATCGCCCGCCAGCCGGTGCGCCTCCATCACCTCGGGGCGGGCCTGCAGCGCGTGCAGGAACCGCTGCTGCCATTCGGCGTCATGTTCGGCGGTGCGGATCAGGACAAAGAAACAGGCCTCCAGCCCCAAGGCCTCGGGATCGACCAGCATGGTGTGGCCGGTGATCACCCCGGCATCGCGCAGCTTGCGGATACGGTTCCAGACCGGCGTTTTCGACGATCCGACGGATTTGGCGATCTCATCCAGCGATTTACCGGCATCGCGCTGGAGTTCGGCCAGAATTTTACGGTCAATTTTATCAAGCGATGCGACCACAGCGACCCCTCTAGAACAGTTTCCCGGTTTTTCCGAATTTTCTCGGTCATACCAGAATATTTTTCCGCCATCCAGAGCGGCACAACATATTCAATTTGACATATATCATAGAGGTTTCCCGGCCCTTCCGACTAAGTAACCGGCGAAACCTGTCAGGCGTCGGGGTTTCGCCGGACGCCAGAGCAGGGTAAACATTCAGGTGACAACCCGCCTCAGCGACCGGACCAAGCCCGTGGATCAGACCATCCCCAAGCCCCTCACCCTGCCCGACGCCCAGACCGTGACCTCGGTCAAGCACTGGACCGACCGGCTGTTTTCGTTCCGCGTGACGCGGCCGCAATCGCTGCGGTTCCGCTCGGGCGAGTTCGTGATGATCGGCCTGATGGGCGATCCGGACCCGAAGACCGGCAAGCAGAAACCGTTGTTGCGGGCCTATTCCATCGCCTCGCCCAG
>NZ_JBFHDW010000042.1:0-12354 GCF_041584535.1 Actibacterium sp.
ATTCTGTGCCAAGTCCAGAAGCCTGAGGCAAGTGCGCAGGTTGCGGGCAGTATAGCCGGGGCGGTCCAGAACACGGCCCAGTTTCTCGGCCAGTTTCGACCGCCCGAACCCGCCCGGTGTATGCAGATAAATCACGTCCCCAACCCGCGAAAGCCCGTCCTCGGGCAAAGCCAGCGGCCTGAGCGCCTGAAGATCAATATCCGTGCCGGGGGCTGTAAAGAACAGGTGCAGCAGGTTCTGCTGATCTGCGGGCACCTCAAACGGGTTCGCCGCTACGGCCTGTGCCAGCGCCTTTGCCGGCAACACGCAAACCCAGGGGCGAAAGCCAAACCTGGCGTTGATCGCATCCGAGATGCGGGCGTCCAACCCGGCCAGATCGTCACAGGCGAACACCGCGTTTCCGGACTGAATATAGCTGACGACTTCGCGCAGCCCCAACCCGCTCAGAAGATCGCGAAACCCGGCCATCGGCAGCGCATTTTTACCGCCCACATTCACGCCGCGCAAAAGGGCTATTGCGATATGGGTCACGGTGCGCACATGGTCAGGCCAGACCGACCTCGGTGCGGCCGCGCCGGTCGGTGCGCAGGCTGGCATAAAGCACATGGTTGCGCCAGCGGCCGTTGATCTGCAGATAGCTTTGCGCCACGCCCTCGTATTTGAAACCGCAGCTTTCCAGCACCCCGCGCGAGGCGACGTTTTCCGGCAGGCAGGCGGCCTCGATCCGGCTGAGGTCAAGCTGGGTAAAGCTGTGATGCACGACCGCCTTGATCGCCTCGCGCATATAGCCGTGGCGGGCATAGCGTTCGCCCATCCAATAGCCCAGAATCCCGGTCTGCGACGGGCCGCGGCGGATATTGTCCAGCGTGATCGCCCCTAAAAGCGCCTGATCGTCGCGGCGGATCAGGAACAGCGGCAGCGCCGAGTCGTTGTTCAGCGATCGCTGCGCCCAATAGACCCGGTTGGTAAACGCCTTGCGCGACAGGTGATCGTCGGCCCAGGTCGGTTCCCACGGGGTCAGGAAGGCGCGGCTTTCGATGCGCAATCCGGTCCAGGCGGCGTGGTCAATATGCTGAGGCGGGCGCAGCGTCATGCGCTCGGTCTCGATTTTGACTTTCCGCCGCCGGCTCAGCATCAGGCCGCCAGTTTGCCTTGCAGCGCCGCCAGATCGGGTGCCCCCGATACCGGCCCATATAGCGCCAGCGCCGCCTTGCGATCCGTGACCAGACCGGCCCCGATCGCGCGCACGTCTTCGGTGGTCACTGCGTCGATGCGGGCCACGGTTTCTTCCAGTTCCGGCACCCGGTCCCAGATTGCCACCAGACGGGCCAGACGCTCGGCCCGGGTCGAGGGGCTTTCCAGCCCCATCAGCAGCCCGGCCTTCATCTGGGCGCGGGCGCGCTCGACCTCGGTCGGGGTCATGTCCTCGGCGGCGCGGGTCAGCTCGGCCATGGTCAGGTCGGCCAGTTCCGGCAGTTGTTCTTCCGAGGTGCCGGCATAGATCGTGATCATCCCGGTATCGGCATAGGCACCGGCCTGAGCAAAGATCGAATAGCACAGCCCGCGCTTTTCGCGGATTTCCTGAAACAACCGCGAAGACATGCCGCCGCCAAGGGCGCTGGCATAGATCTGGGCGGCATAGATGCTGGCATCGCGATAGCCGGGGCTTTCAAAGGCCAGCGCGAAATGCGCCTGCTCAAGATCGCGCAACTGGCGGCGTTCGCCCCCGGCAAAACTGGCAGGGGTGGCGATGCCCGACACAGCGTCGGTCATGCCGCCGAACAGCGCCTCGGCCAGACGCACGATTTCATCGTGATCCACCGCGCCCGCCGCCGACAGGATCAGCTGGCTGGGGGCGTAATGTTCGCGGACGAACCCGGCCAGATCATCGCGCGAAAACGCGCTGACCCGTTCGGCGGGGCCAAGAATGGTGCGGCCCAGCGCCTGTTCGGGATAGGCCGCCTCTTGCAGCCAGTCGAACACCACGTCATCGGGCGAATCCAGAACCTGACCGATTTCCTGCAGGATCACGCCGCGCTCGACCTCGATCTCGCTGGCGTCAAACACCGGGTTCAGCACGATATCCGCGATCACATCCAGCGCCAGCGGCACGTCGGCCTCAAGCACGCGGGCGTAATAGGCAGTCATTTCGCGGCTGGTATAGGCGTTGATATAACCGCCGACATCCTCGATCGCCTCGGCGATCTCAAGCGCGCTGCGGCGCTTGGTGCCTTTGAACGCCATGTGCTCAAGGAAATGGGCGATGCCGTTTTGCTCGGGGCGCTCATGGCGCCCGCCTGCCGTGACCCAAATGCCAAGCGCCGCGGATTGCAGCCCCGGCATGGCTTCGGTGACGATACGGAACCCGTTGGGCAGGCGGTGAAGTTCAACGCTCACGCATGGCGCCTTTCATGGATCAGCGCCTCGATGGCGCTCAGGTCATTTGCAACGCGGGTCACGCGTTCGGGGCGGTCCAGCAGATCGGCCATCCGCGCAGGCAGCGGCGGACGAATGCCGGTAGCGGCCTCGACCGCATCGGGGAATTTCGCCGGATGCGCGGTCGAAAGCGAGATCATCGGCACTGCCGTGACCGGCTGTTCATTGGCGACTTTCACCGCGACGGCAGTATGCGGGCACAGGATTTCGCCGGTGCTGGCGAACATGCCGGTGATGGTGGCGCTGGTTTCGTCTTCCGAGGCGCGGCCCGAGGCAAAGGTTTCCTGCAATTGCTGCAAGGCACCCTGGCTGATCTGGAACCCGCCCTTGGTTTTCAGCTCGTCCATCAATTGCGACACGGCACTGCCGTCGCCGCCATAGGCATAGAACAACGCCCGCTCGAAATTCGAGCTGACCTGAATATCCATCGACGGGCTGATCGAGGGGATCACGCCGCTGGTGACATAGCCGCCCGAGGACAAGGCCCGGTGCAGGATGTCGTTCTGGTTGGTGGCCACGATCAGCTGGTCGATCGGCAGGCCCATCTGTTTGGCGATATAACCGGCAAAGACGTCGCCGAAATTGCCGGTGGGCACGGTAAAGCTGACGGTGCGCAGCGGCGCGCCAAGGCTGACGGCGGCGGTAAAGTAATAGACGACCTGCGCCAGAACCCGCGCCCAGTTGATTGAGTTCACCCCGGCAAGGCCAACGCCATCGCGGAAGTCGAAATCGTTGAACATGTCTTTGACGCGCGCCTGACAATCGTCGAAATCGCCGTCCAGCGCCAAGGCATGCACGTTGTCTTCGGACGGGGTCGTCATCTGGCGGCGCTGAACCTCGGACACGCGGCCATGCGGGAACAGGATGAACACATCGACATTATCAAGCCCCCGGAACGCCTCGATCGCGGCGGAACCGGTATCGCCCGAGGTGGCGCCGACGATGGTCACCCGCTTGCCCGAACGCGACAAGGCCGCCTGAAACAGCTGACCGATCAGCTGCATGGCGAAATCCTTGAACGCCAGAGTCGGGCCGTGGAACAGCTCCAACAGGAAATGGTTCGCCCCAAGCTGCACCAAAGGCGCGCGGGCGGCGTGGCCAAAGCCGGCATAGGCACGGGCGATGATGGCGCGGAATTCGTCGTCGGTGAAGGTGTCGCCGATGAACGGGCGCATGATGGTAAAGGCCACGTCCTCATAGGACTGACCCGCCAGCGCGGCAATCTGATCGGCCGACAAGGTCGGGATGGTTTCGGGCAGATACAGCCCGCCGTCCCGGGCCAGACCCGTCAACATTGCTTCTTCGAAACTCAGAACCGGGGCCTGCCCCCGGGTAGAAACATAGCGCATTATTCGTCAGCCTTTACTCGGTTCCACGCCTGATACGCCACAGAAGCAGCGCTGTCATCCCCAGCCAGACCACAGCCAGAGAAAACCACGTGATCGCGTATTGCAGGTGGTCGTTCGGGATGCCCGAACTGTCAACCGGCAGCGGCATGATCGCCGGGTTGGCCGGGGTGATGTCGCGGGCGATGATCAGCAACGGCTCGGTCCCCAGATAGCCCGAGATCGCCGGGATGTCGCGGGCGAACCAATTGCCTTTTTCCGGCTCGGGCGCCGGGGTGTATTTGTCGACCTCGTCGGGCCAGTGCAGATTGCCGGTGACGGTCACGATGGTGTCAGGGCGCGGGCCGGGGTCCGTCTGGATCGGCAGAAAGCCGCGATCGACCAGCACCCGCCGGTCACCCATATACAGCACGTCGATGACCCGGTGCCCGGCACCGACCTGTTTGACGCTGGACAGGACCTCGATCCCGGGGCGCAGCACGCCTTTGGCGCGGACCGGCAGAAAGCGGTCCTGTTCGGGATCGGCGGTTTTCGGCAGTTCGACCGGCGCGGCGGTGATACGGGCGTCGATATCGGCCAGAATCGCCAGCTTCCACTCCAGCCGCTGCAACTGCCATGTGCCCAGCCAGATCAGGATCGCCACGCCCAGCAGGCCGAACAGGATCGGCAGTATCATGCGTTTGGTCATTTCGGCCCGTCCCTTGTCATGGAAAAAGCGCGGGAGTTCCCCCCCGCGCTTGGCGAATGTCGCACCGCCCGGCCCAAGGGCCGGGCTGCGGTTTTGGGTTATGCGCCGCCCCAGATGTACACGGCGGCAAACAGGAACAGCCAGACAACGTCAACGAAGTGCCAGTACCATGCAGCAGCTTCGAAACCGATGTGCTGTTCGGGGGTAAAGTGGCCTTTGCCCAGACGGATCAGGCAGATCAGCAGGAACACGGTCCCGATCAGCACGTGCGCACCGTGGAAGCCGGTGGCCATGAAGAACGTGGCGCCATAGATGTTGCCCGAGAAGCCAAAGGCGGCGTGGCTGTATTCGTAAGCCTGGAAGAAGGTGAACAGCGCGCCCAGCAGCACGGCAAGGATCAGGCCATTGCGCATGTCTTTGCGGTTGTTGTCATGCACCAGAGCGTGGTGCGCCCAGGTGGCAGCGGCGCCCGAGCACAGCAGGATCAGCGTGTTGATCAGCGGCAGGTGCCACGGATCGAAGGTCTCGATGCCAGCCGGCGGCCAGATACCGTCAACGGCCGGATAATTCGGGCCCATCGGGTAGATGGCGTGCTTGAAGAAGGTCCAGAACCATGCCGAGAAGAACATGACCTCGGACATGATGAACAGGATGAACCCGTAGCGCAGGCCGATGCGGACGACCGGGGTGTGATCGCCGGCGTGGCTTTCGGCCACGACCTCGGCCCACCATGCATACATGACGTAGAGAACGCCCAGCAGGCCAACCAGGAAGATCCAGGGACCGTTGTCATGGAACATCTGCACCGCGCCAAACAGCATGACCAGCGCGCTGATCGAGCCCAGAAGCGGCCAGATGGACGGGTTAATAATATGGTAGTCGTGGTTCTTTTCGTGCGCCATTCGCTTACGCTCCCTCGTCGTGACGATTCGTCATCGTTGCACGGTGCCGGATTTTCCCTGATCCAGCGCCGCTTGTTCCTGTCCCGCTTCGGCCGGCAGATCGGCCTCGTGGAACGTATAACTTAAAGTGATGGTATGAACATACTTTGCTTCGCGGTCATCCAGAATTTCCGGGTCGACATAGAAAGTCACGGGCATCTGCACCCGTTCGCCCGGCTGAAGCACCTGCTCGGTGAAGCAAAAGCAGTCAATCTTGGTGAAATATCCACCCGCCGCATAGGGGGTGACGTTATAGCTGGCCGACCCGCCGATCACGCGGTCGGTGGGGTTGTAGGCCTCGTAAAAGGCCAGTCCGGTCTCGCCGATCTTCAGGTCCATCTTGCGCTGCATTGGTTTGAACTCCCACGGGAAGTTCGCATCCTTTGAGGCGTCAAAACGGATGGTAACAGTCTGGTCCAGCACCACGTCCGAGCCATGCTCGGCCCGGGTGGTGGTGCCGCCAAAACCGGTGACCTGACAAAACAGGTTATACATCGGCACCGCAGCCCATGCCAAAGCCCCCATGACCACGACCACCGAAACCAGGCGGGCCAGAGTCTTTTGTTTGGGGTCGATCATTTCTGCGCCTCAGGAACGGTCAGGGACGGACGCACGGTGTGATCGAAGGCTTCCATCTTGCTGCCTTCGGTGACCTTGACGATCGTCAGGCCGAACACCAGCGCAACAAAGGCTGACAGCACCAGCAGCAGGCCCAGATTGCGGCCAAAGCGGCGTTTGTGCAGTTCGTGTGCTTCGCGGAACGACATGTTACCAGCCCCCCAGGCCATACGGCGCCAAACCGGCCTGCACCATCAACGCGACGAAATGCAGGAACAGATAGGCCAGTGAAAACCGGAAGAATTTCTTCTCGGTCGCATATTTGTCGGCACCGGCCTGATCTTCGTCGCGGCGCCAGATCCGCAGCGCACCGCGGATGAACAGCAGGTTCAGCACCAGCGAGGTCACCAGATAGATCGGCCCGCCAATCGAGGTCGCCGCAATCGCCAACGCCATCGGCGCCAGCAGCAGCGTGTAAACAAGGATATGCACGCGGGTCGCCTTGCGACCGTGGGTCACGGTCAGCATCGGCACGCCGGCATTGGAATAGTCATCGTTCATGAACAGCGCCAGCGCCCAGAAATGCGGCGGCGTCCACATGAAGATCAGCGCGAACATCAGCACGCTTTCAAGGCTGACCCCGCCCGTGGCCACGGCCCAGCCGATCATCGGAGGAAACGCGCCCGCCGCGCCACCGATCACGATGTTCTGCGGGGTCGAGCGTTTTAGCCAGATCGTATAGACGACGGCATAAAAGAAGATGGTAAAGGCCAGCAACCCGGCCGCCACCCAATTGGCGGCAAGGCCCAGCATCACGACGGCAAAGCCCGACAGGGTCAGGCCCAGCGCCAGCGCCTCTTGGC
This sequence comes from Actibacterium sp., assembly GCF_041584535.1. GTDB lineage: Bacteria > Pseudomonadota > Alphaproteobacteria > Rhodobacterales > Rhodobacteraceae > Actibacterium_D. Next base: position 6,833 of record NZ_JBFHDW010000042.1, read on the forward strand.
GGGTGACGCGACCGGCGGGCACAGGGCGGCCCTTGGTGCGCTTCATCACCGCGTCGATATCGCTGTCCCACCACATGTTCAGCGCGCCCGAGGCGCCGCCACCGATGGCGATGCACAGGATCGACATGAAGGCGATGAACGGGTGAACGGCAACCGGTGCTACGACCAGACCGGCCAGCGCGGTGAACACGACCAACGACATAACCCGCGGCTTGAGCAAGGCGATGTAATCGCCAAAGCTCGCCTCGGTAGTCTGGTCAAAGGCACTGGTCGTGTCTGTCATTTTTTGCTCCGGAACGGAATCGGGGCCGCGTGCGGACGCACGGCCCCGTCCTGAACGGTGAATCAGTTGGCCGATGCGACGGTCAGGCTGCGCGGTTTACCCGCGAATTCCTCGATCGCGCCGTCCAGCCATTTCTCGTATTCGGCCGGGGTCACGGCTTTCACAGTGATCGGCATATAGGCGTGGTCCTTGCCGCACAGTTCCGAGCACTGACCGAAATAGATGCCTTCCATGCCTTCATCGACCTTGAACCACATCTCGGCCAGACGACCGGGGACGCCATCCTGTTTGATGCCGAAGGCCGGGATTGCCCACGAATGGATCACGTCGGCGCCAGTCACCTGGATCACGATATTCTTGCCGGTCGGCACGACAACGGCGTTGTCGGTGGCCAGCAGATACAGATCGTCGCTGTAACCGTTTTCGGCCAGCTTCTCGCGCTCCAGCAGGAATGCGTCAAAGCCGAACTCGTTGTCGACGTATTCATAGCCCCAATACCACTGATAACCGGTGATCTTGATGGTCACGTCGGCCTCGGGCACTTCCAGCTGTTTGAACAGAACCGGCAGCGAGAACGCACCGATCACGACCAGAATGACGATCGGAACAAGGGTCCAGACCACCTCGACCGGGGTGTTATGGGTGAATTTTGCCGGGTTCGGGTTGGCGCGGCGATTAAAGCGCAGCACCACGATGGTCATCAGCAGCACCACGAACAGAACGATCGCGGTGATGATGTAAAGGAGCATATGATCCAGACCCTGAAGGTCACGCGCCAGTTCGGTCGCCGGGGGCTGGAAGCCCGTTTTGCCCGGAACCGGTTTACCAATCACCTCAAGACCATCCTGAGCATAGGCCGCCGAGGCCGAGATGATCGCAACACCTGCGGCCCAGAGGCCGGAAAGCTTGTTCGAAATCCGCATTGTCATTCCCTGTACATATCGCGGCCTCACAGCCGCCGAACGGTATCCGAGACGGATAGCCGTTGAGTTCCCGGCCCCAAAAACCATATTAGGCGGTGTGAGACAAGATATTCTGTGCGCATCAAATCAGCACTTTGCCCCCAATCGACTCATTAATCGGACCAAAACCATGCAACAGCCGCGTTTCAGCCCCTTTACCGACGCTCTGGATCAAGAACAGGCCCTGTCGACGCTGCAACAGGCGACCGCAGGCGCCGATGATGGCGAAATATTTCTGGAACGGCGCCGATCCGAGGCTTTGGTGTTCGATGATGGCCGAATCAAGAACGCCAGCTACGACGCGACCGAGGGATTCGGCCTGCGGGCGGTGCGGGGCGAAACCGCAGGCTACGCCCATTCGACCGAGATCAGCGCCGCCGCGCTGAACCGTGCCGCGGAAACCGCGCGGCTGGCCGTGGGCGCCGGGGGCGGCACGCTGGCCGAGGCACCGCAAGCCACCAATCGCCGCCTTTATACCGATGCCGACCCGATGGCGGATGCCGCATTTGCGGTCAAGATCGACACTTTGCGCGAAATCGACGCTTATGCCCGCGCTCTGGACCCGCGCGTGGTGCAGGTCTCGGCAACGCTGGCGGCGTCGCTGCAAGAGGTGGCGATTCTGCGCCCCGATGGCACGCTGTTGCAGGACACCCGCCCGATGACCCGGCTGAATGTGTCGGTCATTGTCGAGGAAAACGGCCGCCGCGAAAGCGGCAGCCACGGCGGTGGCGGCCGCACCGGCCTGACCGGGCTGATCGACCCGGCGCATTGGCAGGCCACCGCACGCGAAGCGCTGCGCATCGCGCAGGTCAACTTGTCGGCGGTGCCCGCCCCGGCCGGGCAGATGGACGTGGTGCTTGGCCCCGGCTGGCCCGGCATCCTGCTGCACGAGGCGGTGGGCCACGGTCTGGAAGGCGATTTCAACCGCAAGGGCAGCTCGGCCTTTGCGGGTCGGATCGGCGAACGCGTGGCCTCGCCCGGGGTGACAGTGGTGGATGACGGCACCATTCCCGACCGGCGTGGATCGCTTAGTTTCGATGACGAAGGCACACCGACCTCGCGCACGGTGCTGATCGAGGACGGCATTCTGGTCGGCTATATGCAGGACCGCCAGAACGCCCGCCTGATGGGCGTGGCGCCCACCGGCAACGGACGGCGCGAAAGCTATGCCCATGCGCCGATGCCACGCATGACCAACACCATCATGCAGGCCGGGAACGTCGATCCGGCTGATATTCTGGCCGGTCTGGACGATGGCATTTATGCCGTGGGATTTGGCGGCGGTCAGGTCGATATCACAAACGGCAAGTTCGTGTTCAGCTGCACCGAGGCCTACCGGGTGCAGAACGGCAAGGTCGGTGCCCCGGTCAAGGGTGCGACCCTGATCGGCGACGGTGCCACCGCGATGAACCAGATCCGGGCGATCGGCACCGATCTGGCACTGGACCCCGGTGTCGGCAATTGCGGCAAGGCCGGCCAGTGGGTGCCGGTGGGGGTGGGCCAGCCGACGGTGCTGATCGGTGGCCTGACGGTGGGCGGCTCGGCCTGACCCGGCGCCCGTCGGCAGCGCCGGATTGCGCGATGCGGTTCGGGATTTGAGTATTTTTGCCAAGAAAAAGATGGCGGCGTTCACCAGCCGTTAACCTTCGCATGTCCAATCTGTCCTCACGGATGAGCGGAGCTAAGCGACCAGTGGACCATGATTCTTCCACCCACCCCCTCGCACCACCCACCCAGGAAGAGGACCTGGTGGCGTGGCTTCGTCTCATCCGGTCGCGGCGCGTCGGATGCAGCACGTTTTTCCGCCTGATGGGCGAACATGGCTCGGCGCAGGCCGCATTGGCGGCTTTGCCCAAAGTGGCCCGCGCCGCCGGGGTTCAGGATTACACCCCCTGCCCCGTCGATCTGGCCCAACGCGAATTGGCGATGGGGCGAAAGGCCGGGGCGCGTTTGATCGCGTTCGGCATGGAGGATTATCCGGCGCGGCTGAGCGAGATTTCCGATCCGCCGCCGCTGATCTGGGTCAAGGGCCGTTTGCCCCTGCGGGGCCAGCGGCAGGTGGCCCTGGTCGGGGCGCGGAATGCCTCGTCACTGGGCACGCGCATGGCGCGTGGTCTGGCGCAGGGACTGGGCGCCGCCGGTTTGATCTGCACCTCGGGGCTGGCGCGCGGGATTGATACGGCGGCGCATCATGCGGCGCTGGAGACCGGAACAATCGCGGTGATGGCGGGCGGCGTCGATGTGATCTATCCGGCCGAAAACGCCGGTCTGGCGGCGCAAATCATTGAGACCGGCCTGTTGATCAGCGAACAGCCGCCCGGGACCACGCCGCAATCGCGGCACTTTCCGCGCCGCAACCGGATCATCTCGGGCATGGCCGAAGCCGTGGTGGTGGTCGAGGCGGCGGCGAAATCCGGCAGCCTGATCACCGCGCGCAACGCCTTGGATCAGGGCCGCGAGGTTCTGGCCATTCCCGGCCATCCGATGGATGCGCGGGCCTCGGGCTGCAACATGCTGATCCGCGACGGCGCGACATTGGTGCGCAGCGCCGCCGATGTGATCGAGGCTTTGGTGCCGATGGCCACGCCTGCCCCGGCCCGCGTGACGCAAGCGGTCGATATCCCCGCAGGCCCGCCGCGCCGCACCCCACGGGTATCCGACATCCCGAAACTGCACGCGGCCATTCTGGCGCGGCTTGGCCCGTCGCCGGTGGCCGAGGATCAGTTGATCCGCGATCTGGACCTGCCCGCGCGCAAAGTGACACCTGAATTGGTCAGTCTGGAACTGGAGGGGCGCATCGCCCGGCAAACCGGCGGCATGGTGGCGCTGATCCCGCCTGCGGGGCGCCGCCTTTCCTGATCTGCGCGCGCAGGGCCCGGATTGGCGCCGTTTTTTTCGCCCCGTAGGGGCGGGACATCCGGGACCACCCGGCGCATTGACAAGGAGGACCAATCTCCCACATCTATCGCCGCCGTGGCGTATTTGCCCGACTCGAAAGGAATTTCATGCCGGTAGTTGTTGTTGAGTCCCCCGCTAAAGCCAAGACAATCAACAAATATCTGGGCAGTAACTATACTGTTCTGGCCTCTTACGGCCATGTGCGCGACCTGCCGCCCAAGGATGGCTCGGTCGACACCGAACATGATTTCGAGATGAAATGGGAGATCGCGGCCGACTCGCGCAAGCATGTCAAAGCCATCGCCGACGCCCTGAAAGACGACAACGAACTGATCCTCGCAACCGACCCTGACCGCGAGGGCGAGGCGATCAGTTGGCATCTGGAAGAGGCGCTGCGCAAGCGCAAGGCGATCAAGAAAGACACCGCCGTCAGCCGCGTCGTGTTCAACGCGATCACCAAATCCGCCGTCACCGAGGCGATGAAAAACCCGCGTCAGGTCGACGAACCGCTGGTGCATGCCTATCTGGCGCGCCGGGCGCTGGATTATCTGGTGGGGTTCAACCTGTCTCCGGTGTTGTGGCGCAAACTGCCGGGCGCGAAATCGGCGGGCCGGGTTCAATCGGTCTGTCTGCGCCTGATCGTCGAGCGCGAGATGGAGATCGAGGCCTTCCGCGCCCGCGAATACTGGACCGTCAAGGCGATGCTGGACACGCCGCGCGGTCAGAGCTTTGATGCCCGCCTGACCGTTCTGGGCGGTCGCAAGCTGGACAAATACGACCTTGCCAACGAAACCGCCGCTGAACTGGCGGTTCAGGCGATCAACAGCCGCGATCTGTTTATCAAATCGGTCGAGGCCAAGCCCGCCAACCGCAACCCCAGCGCGCCGTTCATGACCTCGACCCTGCAGCAAGAGGCCAGCCGCAAATACGGCTTTGGCGCCCGCCAGACCATGAGCACCGCGCAGCGCCTCTACGAGGCCGGGCTGATCACCTATATGCGGACCGACGGCATCGACATGGCGCCCGAGGCCGTGACCGCCGCCCGCGCCTCGATCAAGGATCGGTATGGCGCCGAATACGTGCCGGAAAGCCCGCGCATCTATAAGAACAAAGCCAAGAACGCCCAGGAAGCGCATGAATGTATCCGCCCGACGGATATGACGCTGGACGCGGCCAGCCTGAAAATCAGCGAGCCCGATCAGCGCAAACTCTATGACCTGATCTGGAAGCGCACCCTTGCCAGCCAGATGGAAGCCGCCCGGATGGAGCGCACCACCGTCGATGTCGCCAGCAAGGACGCGCAGATCGAATTGCGCGCCACCGGTCAGGTGGTGTTGTTCGACGGCTTCCTGAAAGTCTATGAGGAAGGCCGCGATGAC
>NZ_JBFHDW010000043.1:0-12156 GCF_041584535.1 Actibacterium sp.
GAACTCGGCTTCCAGCAGCGCGACGGGCGCGTCTTTGGGGGCGGTATAGCGGAACAGATCGCCGGACTGCATCAGCCGGTCGATTTCGGCGCGTGCGGCCTCGGGGATCGGTTCTGCGTCATAGACGTTGGGAGCCTGTGTCATACCTGCGCCTTTTCTTAATTATACCTTCAAGAAAAGTGTAAGTGACAAAGCCGCGCCGGCCAAATGCTTTTTTGTGAATGTTTTATGTCCTGTGGCTAATGCCCCACACGGTCGCGCAGGGCATACCATGTCATGGCCAGTGCCAGCAGCGGCGACCTGAACGCGGTTCCGCCGGGAAAGCGCTGGCTTGGCAACCGTGCCAACAGGTCGAAACCGTCGTTTTGCCCCTGCGTCGCTGCGGCCATCAGCTTGCCCGCCAGGACCGACAGCGCCACTCCGTGCCCGGAATAGCCCGCCGCCGACAGCACGTTCGGCGCCACCCGCGCCACATGGGGCAGGCGGTTCATGGTGATCGCCAGCGTCCCGCCCCAGGCATAGTCGATGGCCACCCCGGCCAGTTGTGGAAACACCTGTGTCATCGGTTTGCGCACCGTGGCGGCGATGTCGGCGGGGAAGCGATAGCCATAGCTTTCGCCGCCGCCGAACAGCAGGCGGTTGTCATGCGACAGCCGGAAATAGTTGATGACGAATTTGCTGTCGGCCACCGCCACATCGCGGGACAGGATCGCGGCGGGATCAGCCAGAGGCGCGGTGGCGGCGATGAAATTGTTGATCGGCATGACCCGTGCCGCCAGTTTGCGGTCAAGCCCGGTGCCATAGCCGTTGGTGGCAAGGATCACGTGATCGGCCAGAACCCGGCCCTTGTCGGTTTGCACGACCGGGGTCGCGCCATGCTGGATGTGATGCACCGGGCTAAGGTCATGGATCACTGCCCCGGCCTGCGCTGCGGCCCCGGCCAGCCCAAAGGCCAGCCGCAGCGGGTGCAGATGGCCCGCCCCCCAGTCGATCGTGCCGCCCTGATAGGCCGAACTGCCGACCAGCGCCTGAATGGCGGCGCGGTCAAGCGGCTGGATCTGCTCATAGCCATAGTCGCGGTTCAGCTTGTCGGCATAGGCGTGCGAATGCGGCACGTCGCGGGCCTGCCAATCGGCATGGATGACACCGGGGCGATAGGCGGCGTCGATACCATGCGTGGCGCACAGATCATGGATCAGCGCCTTGGCGTCTTCGGCCAGATCCCACAGCGCACGGGCGTCCGCCGCGCCGACCATGCGTTCCAGCGCGTCTTGTTCCAGCCGCTGACCGCTGCCGACCTGCCCGCCATTGCGGCCCGAGGCGCCAAAGCCCACGCGCTGGGCCTCGACCAGCACCACCCGCAGCCCGGCCTGCGCCAGATGCAGTGCCGCCGACAGGCCGGTATAGCCGCCGCCGACCACACAGACATCGGCCCGGACCTGACCGCGCAGCGGCACATAGGGGCCGGGCGCGGAGGCCGTGGCGGCATACCAGCTGTCGGGGTAGGCGCCGGGCCGGTCGTTGGCGTAGAGCAGGTTCATACGTTCAGCAGCAGATGCTCGCGCTCCCACGGGCTGATGACTTGCAGGAATTCCTTGTATTCCAGCTCTTTCACCGCCGCATAGACGGTGCAGAATTCCTCGCCCAGAACCTCGCGCAGGGCGGTGTTGGTGGCGAACAGGTCCAGCGCCTCGGACACGTTGCGGGGGATATCCTCGTCGCTGTCATAGGCGTCGCCGCGGAATTCCTCGCGCGGGAATTTCTGTTCCATCAGCCCCAGATAGCCGCAGGCCAGCGAGGCCGCGATGCCCAGATAGGGGTTGCAATCCATCCCGGCGATGCGGTTTTCCAACCGCCGTCCAGCCGCGTCCGAGACCGGCACCCGCAAGCCAGTGGTGCGGTTGTCGCGGCCCCATTCAAGGTTGATCGGCGCGGCAAAGTCGCGGACGTAGCGGCGATAGCTGTTCACATAAGGCGCTAACAGCGCGATGGCGGACGACATATGGGTCTGCATCCCGGCGATGAAATGCAGGAAGGCGGTGCTTTCCCCGCCATCGGGCAGGGAAAAGATGTTCTGTCCGGTCGCAATATCGACCACCGAATGGTGGATATGCATCGCGCTGCCGGGTTCGTCCTGAATCGGCTTGGCCATGAAGGTGGCGAAACAGTCGTGACGCAAGGCGGCCTCGCGGATCAGCCGCTTGAAGAAGAAAATCTCGTCCGCCAGTTTCACCGGGTCGCCATGGCGCAGGTTCATCTCGATCTGACCAGCGCCGCCTTCCTGAAGGATGCCGTCGATCTCGAACCCCTGCGCCTCGGCGAAATCATAGATATCGTCGATAACCGGCCCGTATTCATCGATGGCCGACATGGAATAGGCCTGACGGGCGGCAGCGCGGCGGCCCGAGCGGCCCATTGGCGGTTCGATTGCTTTGGCGGGGTCGGTGTTGCGGGCGACAAGGAAGAATTCCATCTCGGGCGCGACGATCGGTTTCCAGCCTTGTTCATTAAACAGGCTGACCACGCGGCGCAGCACGTTGCGCGGCGCGACCGGCACCGGGTTGCCCTGCTGATCCATGATGTCGTGGATCACCTGAAGTGTGCAATCCGCCGTCCACGGGGCCGCGGTGGCGGTGGACATGTCCGGGGTCAGGATCATGTCGGGTTCGGTAAAGGCCTCGCCTTCGACGCTGGCCCAGTCGCCGGTGATGGTTTGCAGAAAGATCGAGTTCGGCAGGTAGAAATGCGTCTGCTTGCCGAATTTGCTGGCGGGCATGGCCTTGCCACGGGCAACGCCAGCGATATCGGCAACGATACATTCCACCTCGTCCAGGCGGCGGCCCTCAAGAAAGGCCAGCGCTGCGTCGGGTAATGTGTCGGTCCAGTCAGCCATGGGAGGCCTCGCGTGGTTTGAGGAAAAATTCGGTCATCATATCGGCCAGTTTGGCGCTGTCGGTCGGGCGGTTCAGGTTGGCATGCGCCTGTTGCAACAGCGGCGCGGGCACTACGCCCTTGCCACGGGTGCTGGCCAGCCCGTCGATCATCCCGGCGCTGAATTCGGGATGCGCCTGCACCGTCAGCGCGTCGTCATCATAGGCCAGCGCCGCATAGGGGCAAAAACCGCTGCTGCCCAGCACGGTCGCGCCGGGCGGCAGGGCAGTGACCTGATCCTGATGCCACGCGTTCAGCGTCATCTGTTGCCCGGCAATGTCGTAATCGGTGGCCCCGACCGACCAGCCGCCGGAATATTTCTCGACCCGGCCGCCAAGGGCCTGCGCGATGATCTGGTGGCCGAAACAGATGCCCACCATCGGCACATGCGCGGCATAGGCGGCGCGGATGAAGTCTTCGAGCGGCGGGATAAAGGCGTGGTGTTCATAGGTGCCATGGCGCGAGCCGGTCAGAAGCCAGCCATCGGCGGCATGGACATCGGGCGGGAATTCCATCTCGACTACGTTGAAATCGGTGAATTCGAACCCGCGCCCGGCCAGCAACTGCCGGAACATGTCGGAATAATCCCCCAACGCCGCCCGAAGCTCGTCGGGCGCGTGGCCGGTTTGCAAAATGCCGATCAGCATAGGGTGCTCATGTGCTTGTTTCCCTGACGGTAGCCCCGCGCCCGGCGCCCCGCAAGGGGGCGTTATACGGTATCGAGATACAGCTCGACCTGTTCGGAATGGGTCAGTTCATCGTAATAGCGCAGCTCTTGCCGCTTGGTGGCGACAAGGTTGCGGATCAGGCCCGCGGGCAGGATGCGGCGCATGTCTTCGCTGTCCTCAAAGGTGGCGATGGCCTCGGCCCAGGTGCCGGGCATTTGCGGCAGATCCATCTCATAGGCGTTGCCGCTGACCGGATCGGGCGGGGTCAGCTTGTCTTCCAGCCCGATCAAAGCCGCGCCCAGAATCCCCGCCAGCATCAGGTAGGGGTTGATGTCGCCCCCGGCCACGCGATGCTCGATGCGCCGGGCCGCCGCCGGACCGCCGGGCACGCGCACGGCGGCGGTGCGGTTTTCATAGGCCCAGCAAATGCCGGTCGGCGCATGGGCGCCGGGCACCAGCCGGTCATAGGAATTGCCATGCGGCGCGAACAACAGGCCCGAGCCGGGGATCGCCTGCAAACAGCCAGCGATCGCATGGCGCAATTGATCCGAGCCGCGCGCCGTGCCATCGGCAAAGATGTTGTTGCCGCTCCGGTCCAGCACCGAGAAATGCATATGCATGCCGTTGCCAGCGTAATCGGCATAGGGTTTGGCCATGAAGCTGGCGGCAAAGCCGTGTTTGCGGGCCAGTCCGCGCACCAGCATCTTGAACAGCCATGTGTCGTCGGCCGCCTTTAGCGCGTCGGGTTGATGCACCAGATTGATCTCGAACTGGCCGATCCCAGCCTCGGAAATCGCGGTATCAGCGGGAATATCCATCGCCTCGCAGGCGTCATAGAGCTCGGTGAAAAAGCTGTCGAAGGCGTCCAGCGCCCGCAGCGCCAGCGTATCTGCCCCCGGGCGGCGCTTGCCGGAACTGGGTGACGGCGGCACCCGCAGCCGCGTGCCGCTGTCGTCGATCATGTAGAATTCCAGCTCGGTCGCCACCACCGGCGTCAGGCCCAGATCGGCATAGCGCTGAACCACGCGGGCCAGCGCGTGACGCGGGTCGCCGTCGAACGGGCGGCCGTCTTCGTGAAACATCCACAGCGGCAACAGCGCGGTCGGCGCCTCAAGCCACGGCATCGGCACAAAACCACGCTCGGTCGGTTTCAGAACGCCGTCGGGATCGCCGGAATCAAAGACCAGCGGGCTGTCGTCGATGTCTTCGCCCCAAATGTCGAGGTTCAACACCGAGAACGGAAACCGGGTGCCCTGTTCCTCGATCTTGCCGGCAAAGCGGGTGGGGATGCGTTTGCCCCGTGGCTGCCCGTTCAGGTCGCAGGCAGCGACACGGATCGTGCGCACCTCGGGATGCTGAATCAGCCAGTCGCTCATTGAAATACCCTGTGCTTGTTGGCAGCTGCTCGTCAGCCTGCAGGCACAGAATGGCCAATCAGGTCAAAGCGTTCAAGCGTTACGCCGCGCTTCGACGCGTTTACGGGCCATATTGCTGTCGCGGTCGTTGACGCCCAGCAAATTCGCCACCAATCGCAGCAGGGCATCTTCTTCGTGGTCGCGGATGCCATCGGCCAGAACCACATCCCACAGCGCCTCGACCACGGTCTCGCGGTCCTCGTAGGGCACGGCGTCCTTGATTGCGCGGGTAAAGCGCACGGTATCGGGGGCTTCGGCCTCAAGCTGTTCGGCATCTTGGCGCAGGGCCAGCGCATCGGCGGGCGGCAGGCCGTAGCGCGCATTCAGGATGCGGTCGATGCGATGAAATTCCTCGGGGTCATAGCTGCCGTCCGACCGTGCGACCCGCACCAGAAGCGCGGCCAGCGCCAGACGCGAATCCGAAACGGTCAGCCGCTGGGGTTGAGGTTGGATCAGGCGGGAGAGGAATTCTGCAAACATGGACAAGATATAAGCGGGCCATCGGGCGGGGCCAATGGCAAATTGCCGTGATCAGCTGAGGTTCTGCAAACAGCCAAAGCGGATATCGTCGATCGAGATGCCGCCCTTGTCGCGGTTCAGCACCTGAACCCCGGCCACGCTGGCCGCGCCATCGGCGGTCTCGAACCCCAGATGCGACACGCCGCCGGGCAAGTCCAGATGCACCGCCGCGATCAGGTCGCCGTCGCGGGCCAGAAAGCGCAGCTCGACCGCGCCGCGATGTTCGGCATTGGTGCCCAGATCGTCCAGATATTCGGTATGCACCTTCAGCCCGAACCGGCAGATGTCGCGGTGAAACAGGATCGAGACCATGCCTTCGCCGCGCGCATCGGGTTGGGGTTGTCCGGTGGGGCCAAGCGGATACAGCGCGTTCGACCCGAACACCCGGTGCAGCGAGATCGACAGCGTCTGACCCGGCGGTCCCATCTCGACCTTTAGCGGCGCGGTTGCGGCGCCGGGGCCAAGCGCATCGAACAGATCATCGCCCTTCGCCAAGGCCTCGACGCTTTGACCGCTGAAATGCTGGCCAATCAGGCCGCCGTCAAAAGCATAGCCCTGATCCAGATTGTAACCGGGATAGGGTTTGTCGGGCAGGGTGCTGAAATCAATGCGGCCACGGGTGCCGGCCTCGACCTGTTCATAGGGCAGCGGCAGCAGCGATTGCGCATGTGCGGGCGTCAACGCGGCCAGCCAGATCAGGCAGGCCGCGCGCCACATCTTACACCAGCCGCGAGGTATCGACCGCCGCGCGCACGAAATCGGCAAACAGCGGATGCGGCGCAAAGGGTTTCGATTTCAGCTCGGGGTGGAACTGAACACCGATGAACCACGGGTGATCGGCCCATTCCACGATCTCGGGCAGGCGACCATCGGGCGACATCCCTGAGAAACACAGCCCCTTGGATTCAAGCTGTTCGCGGTATTTGATATCGACCTCATAGCGGTGACGATGGCGTTCCTCGATCGAGGTCGCGCCATAGACACCGGCCACTTTCGAGCCTTCCTTCAGCGTCGCCGAATAAGCGCCCAGACGCATGGTGCCGCCCTTGTCGTCATCGACCTTGCGGGCGACGGTGCGGTTGCCCTGCACCCATTCCTTGAGGTGATAAACAACGGGGGTAAAACGTTTTTTCCCGGACTCGTGATCGAATTCCTCGGACCCGGCATCGTTCAGACCGGCGACGTTGCGGGCAGCCTCGATCACCGCCATCTGCATGCCAAGGCAGATGCCCAGATAGGGGATCTTGCGCTCGCGGGCGAATTTCGCCGCCTTGATCTTGCCTTCGGTGCCGCGTTCGCCAAAGCCGCCGGGCACCAGAATGGTGTGGAAGCCTTCCAGATAGGGGGCGGGGTCTTCGTGATCGAACACCTCGGCGTCGACCCATTTGACGTTGACCTTGACCCGGTTGGCCATGCCACCGTGGGTCAGCGCCTCTTTGATCGACTTATAGGCATCTTCAAGCTGGGTGTATTTGCCGACGATGGCGATATTCACTTCGCCATCGGTGTTGTGGATGCGGTCGGCCACGTCCTGCCAGACCGACAGGTCAGGCTTGGGCGCGGGCGAGATTTCGAACGCATCCAGAACCGCCTGATCCAGACCCTCGGCGTGATAGGCCAGCGGCGCCTCGTAAATCGAATTCAGGTCATAGGCGGCCACGACCGCCTCTTTGCGCACGTTACAGAACAGCGCGATTTTCTGACGCTCTTTCTCAGGGATCGGCTGTTCCGAGCGGCAGACCAGAATATCGGGCGCGATGCCGATGGATTGCAGTTCCTTGACCGAGTGCTGGGTCGGCTTGGTCTTCAATTCGCCCGAGGCCGCCAGATACGGCAGCAGCGTCAGGTGCATAAAGATGCATTGGCCGCGCGGCTTGTCATGGCTGAACTGGCGGATCGCCTCGAAGAACGGCAGGCCTTCGATATCGCCGACGGTGCCGCCAATCTCGCACAGCATGAAATCGACTTCGTCGTCGCCGATTTTCAGGAATTCCTTGATCTCGTTGGTGACGTGCGGGATCACCTGAATGGTCTTGCCCAGATAGTCGCCGCGGCGCTCTTTCTCCAGCACGGTGGAATAGATCCGCCCCGAGCTGACCGAATCCGTATTGCGGGCGGCGACGCCGGTGAAACGCTCGTAATGACCCAGATCCAGATCGGTTTCGGCGCCGTCATCGGTGACGAAAACCTCGCCATGCTCGAACGGCGACATCGTGCCGGGATCAACGTTCAGATAGGGGTCAAGCTTGCGCAGACGCACAGAATACCCGCGGGCTTGCAGCAACGCGCCAAGGGCGGCCGAAGCCAGACCTTTGCCAAGCGATGAGACCACACCACCGGTGATGAAAATATACCGTGCCATACCGAGATTTTCCCCGCGGTTTTTATGTTATTTTTGCGGGCGCAACATGGCGGTTAAGCCTTCCCCACGGGACTCATCAGATACCCGAAGAAACCGGATCGAACAAGGGCAGAGGCCCAATATGATGTGGGGTATTTCAGGTTTTCCGCAACGGCTGGCTGGCCGTTGTTTTTAACGGCATTCGCGCAGAACCGGGTCGTCTTTGCGGGCGATCAGGCCATATTCGCGGCGTTTGTCATTCACATTATAAGCGATGCCGGTGACGGTTTCGATTTTTTCCAGCGGCGTGCCCGCACGTGATTCCAGATCGGGCAGGGTGGCCGGATCGGTGGTTTGCACCAGAACGCGGGTGCCATCGGGGCCGGTGGCCAGCAATTCTGCCGCCTGATCCGGCGAGATAAAGCGCGTGTCGGTGCCGGCGATGATGGCAAGGCTCAGCTCGATATAGCCGGTGGCGCGGACCGGTTGCGGCGCGCAGGGCTGATATTTCAGATGCGCCGCCGCCAAAGGCGGGCTGAGGAACAGGCTGCGCAGGCCGGGCAGGGTGCTGCCGAACAGCACCGGAAACACCAGCAGCCCTGACAAAAGGGCCAGCCCGGCAAAGGCATGCGGCCGGGCCAGAACCAGCGCCAGCGCCGCCAACAGCGCCACCATGAACCCGGCAATCGCGGCGATCAGCGGCAGCGCGGCCCACTGGTCTTCGAAATGCATCGGCGCATAGGCGGTCAGGCCGCACATCACCACCGCGCCCAACAGGAACAGCACCGTCACAACGAGGCGCAGACCGATATTCGAACGCCGTTCAACCGCCGGGCTGATCAGCCACATCGCGCCAATCATCGCCAGCGCTGGCAAGGCGGGCAGGATGTAATGCGGCAGTTTGGTGCTGACGATTTCGAACACCAGCCACATCGGGATCACCCATGCGGCGGCAAGGATCAGCGCTTCTTCGCGGCGGCTGCGCCACGCCCAGCCCGCGGCCAGCGGCAGCAAAACCGCCCAGGGCCACAGCGTGACCCACATCAGCCCCAGATAATAGCCCGGCGGGCCCGAGTGCCCCTCGGAGGCGTTGCCGACCTTGCCCGCAAGGTCCTTGCCGACGGATTCGGCGTAAAACCCGCCATCGGTGACAATGCCGATGGCAATGAACCACGGCGCGGTCAGCAGGGCGAACAGCGCCAGCCCGGGCCAGAGTTTCAGACTGCGCAGCGGCGCCAGCGAACGTTTGGCGATGGTCAGCCATAGCAACGTGCCGCCGGTGACAATCAGGATGATCGGCCCCTTGATCAGCACGCCCAGCGACAACGCTGCCCAGAACAGCGCGTGATACCGCCCGAATCGCGCGGTGGCGGGGGTGTGCAAGCAGCGGATCAGCGCGCCTTGGGTCAGGGTGATCGCGGCCAATAGCGCGGCGTCGGTCTTGGCGATATGGCCTTCGAACACCGTCAGAAAGCTGGTGACGACGATGATGCCGGCGATCCCGGCAGCGCTGGCGCCGGCAACGGGGGCGACGGCCCACATCGTCAACAGACCCGCCAGCAGAATGCCCAGCGAAGACGGCAGGCGGTAGGCCCAGTTCGGCGCCTCGGCGCCTTGGCCAGTGGCGCTGGCGCCAAGGCTTTGCAGCCAATAAATCCCCGCCGGTTTTTTCCAGCGCGGCTTGTCCAGATTCTGAGGATTGATGAAATCGCCGGTCTCAAGCATCTGCTTGCTGGCGGTGACATAGCGGGCTTCGTCACGGTCGGTGATCGGCAGGCCACTTTGACCGGGGATCAATGTCAGTGCCGCCAGACAGGCGATCAGCGCCGCCCAGATCAGGCGGCGCCCGTTCAGCGTAACCAACCCGGCGCGAATTGCGGAATCCAGCCGGGTCAGCGCCGCAATCATCGGGTGTTACTCGGCTCGCGGCGGGGTCAGCGGCGCGTTCGGGTCGATCTTGGTCGAGGGCGGCAGCAGGTCGGTGCCGGTTTCCGCCGGAGCGGTTTCCTCGGCCGGGGCTTCAGCCGCGGGGCCAAGCCGGTCCAGAACCGAGCTATCCGCCGATTTCTCGGCCGCGATGATGGTCAGGCCAATCGAGGTGACGATAAAGGCGATCGCAAAGATCCAGGTCAGTTTCCCCAGCGCGGTCGCAGCCGAACGGCTGGACATGGCGCCACCGCCACCACCGCCGCCCATGCCAAGGCCGCCGCCTTCGGAGCGCTGCAACAGCACGATACCGATCAGGCACAGGGCGAGGATCAGATGGACGATAAGAATGACGTTTTCCATGGCGGCGCGGGTCCGGGGCTAAATGTGACGGGTCTATCTAGGCGCAAGTGCGCCGGGTCGCAACCCCCGTTGCGCTGTGGTTACTCGTCTACGTCGTCAATATCGAACTGACCGGACAGTTTGCGGCGCACCATGCTCCAGCTCAGGCCGATGCCCAGAACGATCGACATCGCCAGAACGCCCAGCCACATGTTCAGGGTGGAATGTTCCAGCGACAGCACGCCCCAGTCGATCAGCACCCAGATCAGGGCCGCGATCAGCGCCGCCACAAGAAACATGCCAAAGCCGCCGATCGAGCGCAAAGTCGCCCGCAGATAGATCACGTAACCGATGAACAGGATCAGACCCAGAAGAACGGTCAGCGGCAACTCTTCCGTATAGGTGCGGCGCACCCATTGGATATAGTTCCACTCGGTCGGGTTAAATGTCGCGCGGACCAACACAAATGCAAACACCCAGCGCAGAAAGATGCCCGTCATCTGTCCCTCCGGCTTTTTTCCTGTCGTGCCGCAATGTTGCGGCCCTGTCCAGCCCCACGCGCGGGGCTGGATGAAAATCCCGTTTGCGCTTGCCCCGCGCGCGGGTCTATACGGTGGCGGGTTTTCCTCTATTCGCAAGGATCAACTATGGCCAATGTTGTCGTCGTCGGCGCCCAGTGGGGAGACGAAGGAAAAGGCAAAATCGTGGATTGGCTTTCTGAACGGGCCGATGTCATCGCCCGTTTTCAGGGGGGTCACAATGCCGGTCATACGCTGGTAATCGACGGAAAAGTCTACAAGCTGCATGCGCTGCCTTCGGGTGTGGTGCGTGGCGGCAAACTGTCGGTGATCGGCAACGGTGTGGTTCTGGACCCGTGGCATCTGGTGAACGAGATCGAGACCGTGCGTGCGCAAGGCGTCGAAATCACTCCGGAAAGCCTGATGATCGCCGAGAACAAGCCGCTGATCCTGCCGATTCATGGCGAACTGGACCGGGCCCGCGAAGAAGCGGCCTCGAAAGGCACCAAGATCGGCACCACCGGTCGCGGCATCGGCCCGGCTTATGAAGACAAGGTTGGCCGCCGCTCGGTTCGGGTTGCCGATCTGGCGGACGAGGCGACCCTGATCGCCCGCGTCGATCGCGCGCTTCAGCATCACGACCCGCTGCGCAGGGGGCTGGGGATCGAGGCCGTCGACCGCGACGCGCTGATCCAGCAACTAAAGGATATCGCGCCCAAGATCCTGCCCTATGCCGCACCGGTGTGGAAAGTGCTGAACGAAAAGCGCAAGGCGGGCAAACGCATCCTGTTCGAAGGTGCGCAGGGCGCGCTGCTGGACATCGACTTTGGCACCTATCCTTTCGTGACCTCGTCCAACGTGATCGCCGGGCAGGCGGCGACTGGTGTCGGCATCGGCCCCGGCTCGATCAATTATGTGCTGGGCATCGTCAAAGCCTATACCACCCGCGTCGGCGAAGGCCCGTTCCCGACCGAGCTGCTGGACGAAGACGGTCAGCGTCTGGGCGAGCGCGGCCATGAATTCGGCACCACCACCGGCCGCAAGCGCCGCTGTGGCTGGTTCGATGCGGCGCTGGTGCGCCAGACCTGCGCGACCTCGGGCGTCAACGGTATTTCGCTGACCAAACTCGATGTGCTGGACGGGTTCGAGACGCTGAAGATCTGCGTCGGTTATGATCTGGACGGCAAGCGGCTGGATTACCTGCCGACCGCCGCAGATCAGCAAGCGCGCTGTATTCCGATCTACGAGGAAATGCCGGGCTGGTCCGAATCGACCGAAGGCGCGCGCAGCTGGGCCGAATTGCCGGCGAACGCGATCAAGTATGTGCGCCGGGTCGAGGAACTGATCGATTGTCCGGTGGCGCTGCTGTCCACCAGCCCCGAGCGTGAAGACACCATCCTCGTCACCGACCCGTTCGCTGACTGATGGCGCTGTCCTATAAAGCCCGCCGGCGCTGGTCGCTGGTCATCCTGATCGTCGGATTGCCGGTCTATATC
>NZ_JBFHDW010000044.1:0-12096 GCF_041584535.1 Actibacterium sp.
AACACTCATCATCTGGCGCATTGTTAGATATGTCGTGACGCGTTAGTCAGATTGCATTTCGCGGCACACCAGATTATCTCGGACCAGAAATAAAGCGACAGGCCAAGCCATATGAACTGGATTTCCAACTACGTTCGCCCGAAAATCAACTCGCTCTTTTCGCGCCGCGAGGTTCCCGAGAACCTGTGGAGCAAGTGCGAGGAATGCGGGACCATGCTGTTCCACCGCGAACTGAGCGACAACCAGAATGTCTGCACCAACTGCAACCATCACATGCCGATCTCGCCGCGCGCGCGGTTCGATGCGCTGTTCGATGGAGGCGTTTACACCGAGGTGAAAGTGCCGACGCCGCTGGCTGATCCGCTGCACTTTAAAGATCAGAAAAAATACCCCGAGCGCATGAAGGCCGCGCAAAAGGGCACCGGCGAATTCGAGGCCATGCTGGTGGCCGAAGGCGAAATCGGCGGCACGCCGATTGTGTCGGCCGCGCAGGATTTCCGCTTTATGGGCGGGTCCATGGGCATGTATGTCGGCAATGCCATCGTCGCCGCTGCTGAACGCGCGGTGAAGCTGGGGCGTCCGCTGGTGCTGTTTTCAGCGGCTGGCGGGGCGCGGATGCAGGAAGGTATCCTGTCGCTGATGCAGATGCCCCGCACCACGGTCGCGGTCGAGATGCTGAAAGAGGCGGGCCTGCCTTATATCGTCGTGCTGACCCACCCGACCACCGGCGGCGTCACCGCGTCCTATGCGATGCTGGGCGACGTGCAAATCGCCGAGCCGAACGCCCTGATCTGTTTCGCCGGTCCGCGTGTGATCGAACAAACCATCCGTGAAAAACTGCCCGAGGGCTTTCAGCGCGCCGAATACCTGCTGGACCACGGTATGCTGGACCGCGTGACCGCCCGTGGCGATTTGCGGGACGAGCTGATCACTATTCTGCGGATGATGCTGGGCCTGTCCCCGGCGATCAAAGGCAATCTGCCTGCGCCCTCGCCGACCCCGACCTTGAACGGACCGGCGGCCGAATAAGCCGTGGCGCCGCAAAACAGTGACATCATCCTTGACCGGATGATGGCCCTTCATCCCAAGGTGATTGATCTGGTTCTGGACCGGGTCTGGCGGCTGTTGGCGGCGCTGGATCATCCCGAGCGCGCCCTGCCGCCGGTGATTCACATCGCCGGCACCAATGGCAAGGGCAGCACGCAGGCGATGATCCGGGCCGGGCTTGAGGCATCGGGCAAGCGCGTCCATGCCTATACCTCGCCGCATCTTGCCCGGTTTCACGAGCGGATCCGCCTTGCGGGCGATCTGATTTCCGAGGACGCCCTGACCGCCATTCTGGACGAATGCGAGCGCGCCAATGGTGGCGACGCGATCACCTATTTCGAAATCACCACCGTCGCGGCCCTGCTGACCTTTGCCCGCACCCCCGCCGATTACACCTTGCTTGAGGTCGGACTGGGCGGGCGTCTGGACGCCACCAATGTGATCGAGAAACCAGCCCTGACCATCATCACCCCGGTGTCGATCGACCACGAGCAATTCCTTGGCAGCACGCTGCGCGAAATCGCTGGTGAAAAGGCCGGAATCATCAAACGCGGGGTGCCTTGCGTCGTCGGCCCTCAGGACGACGCGGCGCTTGAGGTGATCGAGGCCTGCGCCGCCCGCCTTGGCGCGCCCTTGCTGGTGTATGGCCAGCACTGGCACGTGTTCGAAGAACGCGGGCGCATGGTCTATCAGGACGAAACCGGGCTGTTGGACCTGCCGCTGCCCACTCTGATCGGCGCGCATCAGGTGATGAATGCAGGTGCCGCGATTGCCGCATTGCGGGCGCTGGGATTTGGCGAGGCCGCGTGCGAGGCCGCCGTCACCCGCGCCGAATGGCCCGCCCGGATGCAGCGCCTGCGCCACGGGCCGCTGACCCAAACCGCAGGCCGGGCCGAGCTGTGGCTGGATGGCGGACATAACCCCGCCGCCGGTCTGGCGCTGGCCGAGGCGCTGACCCGCCTGCCCGCCCGACCGCTGCACCTGATTTGCGGCATGCTGAACACCAAGGACATCGCTGGCTATCTGCGCCCATTGGCAGCGCTGGCCGACAGCCTGCATGCGGTGTCGATCCCGAACGCCCCGGCCACCCTGCCCGCCGCCGACACCGCCGCCGCCGCAACTGCGGTCGGGTTGCAGGCGCAGGTTGCCGATAGCGTCGCCAGCGCCGTGGCTGACATCGCCACAGCGGTGCCAAATGCCCGAATTCTGATCTGTGGCTCGCTATATCTGGCGGGTGAAGTTCTGAAACAGAACGGCTAGGCTCACAGACACTGTGCGCCCTTGCGCAATTCCCCGGCGCGCGGCAACAGGTTAGACAGGGGAAACTTAACGCGGATACTCAGCATGACCCTTGAACTTGGCCTTGATACGTTTGGCGATGTGAACTTCGGCCCCAAAGGCGAAAAACATTCTCAGCGCGCGGTGCTGTGCAATGTGGTCGAACAAGGGATTCTGGCCGATCAGGTCGGCATCGACTTTTTCGGTCTTGGCGAACATCACCGCGACGATTTTGCCATTTCTTCGCCCGAGGTGGTGCTGGCCACCATCGCCGCCCGGACCGCGCGCATTCGTCTTGGCACGGCAGTGACGGTGCTTAGCTCGGACGATCCGATCCGGGTGTTTCAGCGGTTCTCGACCCTGAACGCGCTGTGCGGCGACCGGGCCGAGGTCATTCTGGGCCGTGGCTCGTTCACCGAATCCTTCCCGCTGTTCGGCTTTGATCTGCGGGACTATGAGACCCTGTTCGAAGAAAAGCTGGACCTGTTCGCCAATCTATTGACCGGTCAGCCGGTAACTTGGAGCGGCTCGACCCGGCGGCCGCTGAACAGTCAACAAGTCTATCCGCCCTTGGGCGAGGCCGGTTTGCGGGCGTGGATCGGCGTTGGCGGCAGCCCGGAATCGGTGGTCCGCGCGGTGCGCTATGACATGCCGATGATGCTGGCGATCATTGGCGGCGATCCGGCGCGGTTCCGGCCGTTTGTCGATCTTTATCTCGACGCCTATAAACAGATCGGCGGCACACCGCAGCCCTTGGGCGTGCATTCGCCGGGCCATGTCGGTGACACCGATGCACAGGCTCGTGACGAATTCTGGCCCTATTATAAGGCGCTGCACGACCGTCTGGCGCGCGAACGTGGCTGGGGCCCGATAAGCCGCGATGCGTTCGAGAACGAAGTCGACCACGGCGCGCTGTTCGTCGGCAGCCCCGAAACCGTGGCCCGCAAGATCGCCAAGACCGCGAAAACGCTGGGCCTGTCGCGGTTCGAGATGAAATACGCCTCGGGGCCGATGCCGCACGAGATGCTGATGAACAGCATCCGGCTTTACGGCACGCAGGTGATCCCGCAGGTGCGCCAGATCCTCGGTTAAGCCGGGTCGGACTGGCCCCAATTGGCGTCCTGCATTTCGCGCAGGCGGCTGGCGGTGCGTTCGAACTCAAACGCACCAGCGCCTTCCAGATACAGCATCTCGGGCTGGGCGGCGGCGGAACAGATCAGCCGCACCTTGGCCTCGTAAAGCGCATCAATCAGGGTGACGAATCGCTTGGCCTCGTTGAAATTGCTGCGGCCCAGTTGCGGGATGTCCTCAAGGATCAGAACCCTCACTGCATCGGCAATCGCCAGATAATCGCCCGGCCCCATCATCTTGCCGCACAGATCCCAGAACGCGGCGCGGCCAACACCATTGTGGAACTGCGGGATTTCGACGTCGCGGCCTTTGACCTTGAGGATCAGCGGCGCGCCGGTGCCATTGGTGAAATCCTTCCAGATTTCGCCAATCGCCTCGCGCGCGGCGGCGTCAACCGGGGTGAAATAGACCTCGGCCCCGGACAGGCGGTTCTGGCGGTAATCATTGGGCGAGGCCAGATGATGCACGCCCAAACGCTGTTTCAGCAGCGCGATGAACGGCAGGAACAGCTCGCGCTGAAGCCCGTCCTTATACAGATCGTCCGGCACCCGGTTCGAGGTGGTGACGACGCAGACGCCATTGGCGAACAACAGGTCGAACAGCCGCCCGACGATCATCGCGTCGGTGATATCGGTGATCTGCATTTCATCGAAACACAGCAGGCGCAATTCGCCCGCCATCTCGGCCGCCGCCTGTTTCAGCGGGTCGGGATCGCCGCGCTGGCGGACCTTGTGCAACAGGCTGTGGACCTCTTGCATGAAAGCATGGAAGTGCACGCGGCGCTTGGCCGTGATCGCGACATTGTCAAAGAACAGGTCCATCAGCATGGATTTACCGCGCCCGACACCGCCCCACATATACAGACCCGGCACGGCCTGCTGCGCGGATTTGCGGCGGAACAACCCGCGCTTTTCCGGCTGGGCCTGTTCCAGCCCGGCGCGGATCGATTCGAGAGGGTCCAGCACGGCCAGCTGGCCGGGATCGCCATGCAAAGCGCCCTCGCTGACCTTGTGATCGTAAATCTGTCGCAGCGTCATCGTCATAGATCATTCCTTAAAGCTGTCTCTGAGATATGAAAAGATGATGTCGTGCTCAGAGTCGGCAATTCCTGCCGCACGCTGCTTGCTTGCCAAGGACCACCCCATGACGACCACAAACACCAAAATGCTGACGCCGGTGCTGATCGCAAGCTGTCTGGTGATCCTTGTCAGCCTGTCGATCCGATCCAGCTTTGGCGTGTTCCAGATTCCCGTGGCCTCAACCTTTGGCTGGCCGCGGGCCGAGTTTTCCTTTGCCATCGCCATCCAGAACCTTGCATGGGGCATCGGAGCGCCGATCTTTAGCGCCTTTGCCGAACGGTTCGGCGACCGCCGCGCGATCATTCTGGGCGCGTTGTTCTATGCGGTCGGTCTGGTGCTGTCATCCTATGCGGTCACGCCCGAGCAACATCAGCTTCTGGAAATCCTTGTCGGCTTTGGCATCGCCGGCACCGGGTTCGGGGTCATTCTGGCCGTGGTCGGGCGGGCCTCAAGCGACAAGAACCGCTCGATGAGCATGGGCATCGCCACTGCCGCCGGGTCGGGCGGTCAGGTGTTCGGGCCGCCGATCGCGGAATATCTGATCAACCGGATCGGATGGGAGCCGGTGTTCCTGATCTTTGCCGTCGCCATTCTGGCGGTTCTGTGCGTGCTGCCGATGATGCGCATTCCGGCCCATGCCCCCCGCAAAGGCGACGAGCCGGGCATGGGGCAGATCCTGATGCAGGCCCTGCGCGACCCGTCCTATACGCTGATCTTTCTGGGCTTCTTTTCCTGCGGCTATCAGTTGGGCTTTGTCACCGCGCATTTCCCGGCGCTGATTACCGAGATGTGCAGCGCGATCAACCCGAACGGCATTCTGGCCGGGCTGGGGATCGGCACGACCTCGGCGCTGGGGGCGGTGGCGATTTCGGTGATCGGTCTGGTGAATATCGTCGGCACCATCACCGCAGGCTGGCTGGGCAACCGCTATGCCAAAAAGAACCTGCTGGCGTTTATCTATCTTGCCCGCACCATTGCCGCCGCCGCGTTCATCCTGCTGCCGATTACCCCGGCGACAGTATTGGTGTTCTCGCTGGTGATGGGGTCGCTGTGGCTGGCCACGGTGCCGCTGACCAGCGGGCTGGTCGCGCAAATCTACGGGCTGCGCTATATGGGCACGCTGTATGGGATCGTGTTTCTCAGCCACCAGATCGGCAGCTTTTTCGGCGTCTGGCTGGGCGGGCGGTTGTATGACCTGAACGGCAATTACAATCTGGTGTGGTGGGTCGGCGTCGGCGTCGGAGCATTCTCGGCGCTTGTGCATCTGCCGATCCGCGAGCGGCGGCTAGAACTGGCCATCTAACCCGGCGGCGTCGCGGTCCAGCAGGCCCTCGGCCACCAGACGCTCGGCCCAGCCGCGCGGGCCATCGAACAGATGCACCTGCCAGCCCCGCGCCTGCGCGGCGGCGATATTATCGGCCCGGTCATCAGCGAACAGCAGATGGCCGGGCGCAAGCCCGCAATCCTGTTCGACCATCTGATAGATCTGCGGCTCGGGCTTGATGACGCCCAAATGCCCCGAGATGTAATCCCGGTCGAATTCGTTCAGAAACGGGAAATGCGGCCGGGCGAATTCATAAGTGCCCCGGCCGAAATTGGTCAGCGAGAACACCGGCACCCCGCGCGCCTGCAACGCCCGCATCAGATGCACCGAATGCTCGATCACCGGGGTTGCCAGGTCCAGCCAGTTATCGCGCCACATGCGGATTTCGGCGCGCCATTCGGGATAGGCGTCGGCAGTGTCATAGATAACCTGGGTGAAATCTCCGCCGCGATCGACGGCATCGTTCATGCCGTGCAGATCGACGGTGGCGAACATGTCGCGGCGGCGGTCCGGGCCGATGATGCGGTCATAATAACGCTCGGGCTGCCATTCGATCAGCACGTTGCCGATGTCGAAAATCACCGCCTGAATGGTCATTGCGCCCCGTCGCGTTCGGCGGCGGTCAGCGCCCGCTCCAGCGCGTCCAGAAACCGCGAGCGGTCGGCCTTGCCAAAGGCCTTGCCCCCGCCTTGCCGAAACGGGTCAGCAGCGCGCAGATCGGCCATCAGGTCGCGCGTGGCCAGAACATTGCCGATATTGGCCTGCGTCAGCGCCTCGCCGTTATGTTTCAGAACCCGCGCCCCGGCCTCGACGCATTTCGCGGCCAGAGGAATATCGCCGGTGATCACCACGTCGCCGCGCCCGGCGCGGTCAGCGATCCACATGTCGGCGACATCCGGGCCTTCGGGGACATAGACCATTTCAATCAGCGGGTTTTGCGACGGGCGCAAGCCGCCATTCGCAACCATGCGCACCGGGATGCGGCGACGGGTGGCGACCTTTTCCACCTCGGTCTTGACCGGGCAGGCGTCGGCATCGACATAGATCATCACTGTCCTTTCAGCCGCGTCCGGGTCTGGCCCCGGCGATCAATAGCTGCCGGATTGCTGGCTGCTGAGCAGCGCCTGATTGTTGTCGCTGTCATTGTCATAGATCACCTGCATCGTCGCCCCCGGCAGCTTGGCAAAGTCATCCATGATCCGGTTGGGGAAATACGATTGGCCGATCCCGGTAAAGCCGGGCAGCTTGCGCAAGATCGAGCTGGTGGAATTGGCGCACATGGCCTTGCTGACCGCGCCGTTCTGCTGGACCATTTGCAGCGCCAGCTCGGCCACCTCGGGCGAGACCTCGACGCTTTGCACGACCACGCGATAGGTCTCGCGGGCGTGGTAATCGATATAGAATTTCTCCATCAGCGGGGTAAAGCCGTAATGGACATCGTTGCGTTCGGGCACGGTGCGGTGCCACCACGTTCCAGCCGGGTCAAACACCACGCGCTGGCTGCCGCTGATCATCAGGCCGCTGTGACCGCCCTTGTTGGTGCGGTTGTTGACGGCCGTGAACAGCGTGATCGTCGGGGGTCCGGGGTGGTGATAAAAGGCCGCTTTGACCTGTTCATCGGGCGCCCATGTCGGTTCGGCCGTGCAGGCCGCCAGAAACAGCGGAACCAGAATCAATAGCAGGAAACGACGCATGACACTTACCAACCACGTAAACGGGCGGGCGCCGTAACGCCCGCGACAGTTTAGACGTTCACCAGTGCCATGAAGATCAGCACCAGAATGGACAGCGCGGCCACCCACATCGAGAACTTGACGAAACCTTCAAAGGTTTTTTCCTGCGTGGTGATGTCCATCGAGCCGTGTTTATGTTCAGCCATGGGAGTCTCCCTTTCCCTGAATCTCTGCGTTTGTCCCCAGATAGCGGAATAAAAACCCGCTGTCACGATCCCGATTGCCGCAAAACTCACTCTTCCTGTTCAAGATCTTCGAACAGGCGAAACCCTATGCGGCGGGCTTCGGGGGCGTCCTGTGCCTTGGGCATGGCCTGAAGCAGCACGTTCAACTGGCTGACATGCTGAATAAGCTGGGTCCGGGCGCCGTCATCGTCGCTGCCGTAAAAGGTGATGATATCGGGGTCGAAATAGCCGACGCCCTCGATCCGCAGGATACCGACATCGCCGCCAGCGAATCCCATCGCCACCTCATGTTCCGAATCCAGCAATTCCTCGAAATTGCGGATATAGAGAATCAGCCGCTCATAGGCCCATTCCGCCGCGCTTTTCTCATCGACAGGGCGGCGGGTGACCGCCTCGGGCAGCGGCAGGGTCTCGGTCAGGGGCGGCCCCGGATCGGCATGGGCGATCTTGGCCCGTGGCGGCTCGTGGCAATCGCCGAAGTTGGTTCTTGACGGCTTTGCCATGCGCTCAGGTCTCCTTCAATTGCCACAGCCACGCGCCATCCTTGCGCCGGGTGCGGGTGACCTGCCCAAGATGCAGCAAATGGTTCAGGTGGCCAACGGCCTCGACCAGGGCAAGGCCATATTCGCCTTCGCCGATGTCGCGCTTGAACAGCGGTTGGAAACAGCCGGCCGCCGTGCGCGGCGTGGTCAGGAACTTGGCCAGCCGGTCCAGCGCGTGATGATGGTTGTCGATCAACTGACCCAGACGCGCCGGCAACCCGGTATAAGGCAGCTTGTGCCCCGGCAGAACCAGATGATCCTCGCGGGCAAAGACCTTGAACTTTTCGCAACTTTCCAGCCATTCACCCACCGGATCGGCGCCGGGTTCGGTGGCATAAACCCCCAGATTGGACGAAATCGACGGCAAAAGCTGATCGCCCGCGATCACCAGCTCACAGTCCTGAGACCAGAAAGTCGCGTGTTCGGGCGCATGGCCATTGCCGATATGCACCTGCCAGTCGCGGCCGCCCATGCGGATGCGGTCGCCCTCTTTCACCCGGGTAAAGCCCAGCGGCATCGGCGCAACCGTATCGGCAAAGTTGAACGGCCGTTCCGCCGCGCGCCGCGAATAGATATCAGGGTCCATCCCGGCGCTGCGCCAATAGTCCAGCGTTTCCTTCGCCGGGCGATCCTGTTCGTCCAGATGCAGCATCCGCGCCATCAGCCATGCGGTGCGGGTGGTGACCAGTTCAGCGCCGAAATCGGATTGCAGCCAACCGGCCAGCCCAATGTGATCGGGGTGGTGATGCGTCACCACGACCCGGTGGATCGGCTTGCCCGCCAGCGGCCCGGCCATCAGGCCCAGCCAGATATCCCGGCTTTTGCGCGAGTTCATGCCGGTATCAATCACCGTCCATCCATCGCCGTCATCCAGCGCAAAGATATTGACGTGATTCAGCGCCATCGGCAGCGGCAGCCGCATCCACAGAACACCCTCTGCCACCTCAACGGCAGCGCCGTCTTCGGGCGCGTCATGCCAGGGGTATTTGATCGGCAGAGTGGTCATTTTGTTCATCAGCGTGCCAGATCCTCGGGGCTAAGGGCATAAAGGCCTGCCGCGCCTTCTTGCAGGGCGACCAGCAGCGGCCCGTGTTCCGGCAACAACCGGCGGATAAAGAACGAGGCCAGCGCACACCGCGGCCCCTTGGCCCCGACGGCCATGGCGGCGGTCAGGTGAAAATGCGCGCCCAGCACCCGGGCAAAGGCCCGCAGATAGGGCACGGCACCGGAAAAGCGGTCGTTCATGTCCATTGTCGGAAGGGTCTCGGTCGCTTCGCGCAGGCTTTCCGCCGCTTCCCAGACCTCGTTCGCCAGATCGGGCATGGTGCCGCGCGCGGCTTCGGCATTGTCTTGAATTTCCTGCAACATCCGGAAGGCCGCGTCGCCGCCATCCATCATCGTGCGGCCGACAAGGTCCATCGCCTGAATACCGTTGGTGCCTTCGTAGATCGGCGTGATCCGCGCATCGCGATAGAATTGCGCGGCGCCGGATTCCTCGACAAAGCCCATGCCGCCGAAAATCTGCACGCCCAAGCTGGAAACCTCGCAGGCCATGTCGGTGCAATAGGCCTTGGCGATCGGGGTCAGCAATGCCGCCCGTGCCTTGTGATCGGCGTCACCGGTCGCGCGCCCCATGTCGATCGCCACCGAACAAGCCAGCGCAATCGACCGCGCGGCAAAGATTTCGGCCTTCATCGTGGTCAGCATCCGCCGCACATCGGGAAAGTCGATGATCGTGCCGGTGCCGTTTTCAACCGGGGTCGCGCCCTGCTTGCGCTCAAGCGCATAGGCCAGCGCGTGCTGATAGGCCGCCTCGGCGGTGCCGATGCCTTGCATCGCAACGCCCACGCGGGCGGCGTTCATCATGGTGAACATCGCGGCCATGCCCTTGTGGCGCTCGCCGACCAGCCAGCCCTTGGCGCCGTCGAACTGCATCACGCAGGTGGGCGAGCCATGCAGGCCCAGCTTGTGTTCGATGCTGACCACGCCCAGCGTGTTGCCAACGCCGGGTGCGCCATTCTCGTCCGGCAGGAATTTCGGCACCATGAACAGGCTGATGCCACGGGTGCCGGGGCCGCCATCGGGCAAGCGCGCCAACACAAGATGGCAGGTGTTGGTGTTAAAGTCGCTGTCGCCCCAGGTGATGAAAATCTTCTGACCGGTGATCGCGAAAGTGCCATCGCCGTTCTCGGTCGCCTTGGTCGAAACCGCGCCCACGTCCGACCCGGCCTGCGGCTCGGTCAGGTTCATGGTGCCGTGCCATTCCCCCGAGATCAGCTTGGGCAGATACAGGTCCTTGATTTCGGCGCTGGCGTGGTGCTCCAGCGCGTCGATCTGGCCCTGCGTCAGCAGCGGGTGCAGTTGCAGAGACAGGCACGAGCCGCTGAGCATTTCATGCAGCGCCATCGTCAGCGAAATCGGCAGACCCATGCCGCCATATTCGGGGTCAGCCGAGGTGCCGATCCAGCCGCCCTCGGCGATCTGGGCAAATGCCTCGGCATAGCCGGGGGTGCTGCGGACCTTGCCGTTTTCCAGCTTGGCGGGGATCAGGTCACCGGCACGCTGAAGCGGCCCCAGAACCGAGTCACACAGACGGCCAGCCTCGATCAGAATCGCGTCGGTCACATCCGGGGTGGCCTCGGCATAAAGCTCGCTATCGGCCACCCGCGACAAGCCGACGACATGATCGAAAATGAATTTGATGTCCGCTACAGGCGACTGATACGGCATTTGTCCCTCCTTTTTCGCGGCTTGTGTCCCGACAAACGCGCAACTATGTGGCTATCCCCAATTGTTCAGCGTAATAAGCGGCACAGTCCCTTCAAGGCAAACGCAACGTCAAATGGTCGCACCAAAACAAACCGAGATTTTGTTGCCAAATCGGGATGGCGTGATGCGGGCCGCCGAAATCCTGCGCCAAGGCGGTTTGGTCGCTCTGCCGACCGAGACGGTTTACGGCCTAGGCGGGGATGCCCGCAACGATCGCGCCGTCGCCCGGATTTTCGAGGCCAAGGGGCGTCCGCATTTCAATCCGCTGATCGTGCATGTCCCCGATCTGGACACCGCGCGGCGCTATGCCGAATTCGACCCCCGCGCCGAGCGGCTGGCCAGCGCGTTTTGGCCGGGGCCGCTGACGCTGGTGCTGCCGCTGCGCGTGGAATCCGGGCTGTCGCCTTTGGTGACGGCGGGCAATGACAGCGTGGCGATCCGGGTGCCGGCGCATCCGCTGGCGCATGAGATTCTGGCGGCGTTCAACGGCCCGGTGGCAGCGCCCTCGGCCAACCCGTCGGGCAAGATCAGCCCGACCGAAGCCGCGCATGTGCTGGACGGTCTTGCAGGCCGGATCGAGGCGGTGATCGACGGCGGTCCCTGCGCCGTGGGGGTGGAATCGACCATCGTCGGCCTGTGCGGCGATGCGGTGCTGCTGCGCCCCGGCGGCCTGCCTGCCGAAGCGATCGAGGACTGCCTTGGTCATCCGCTTACCGCACGGCACGAGGGCGCGGCGATCACCGCGCCGGGACAGTTAAGCTCGCATTACGCCCCCGGCGCACCGGTGCGCCTGAACGTCACCGCCCCGGCCCCGGACGAATTCTGGATCGGCTTCGGTCCGGGCTGCGCCGCCGCACCGATGACCCTGTCGGCAACCGGCGATCTGGTCGAGGCGGCAGCGAACCTGTTTCACCACCTGCGCGCCGCTGATGCCGCCACGGCCCCCGGTCAAACCATCGCCGTTGCGCCGATCCCCGATCACGGGCTGGGCCGCGCGATCAACGACCG
>NZ_JBFHDW010000045.1:0-11962 GCF_041584535.1 Actibacterium sp.
CATCAATGACAAGATGATCGAAGAGCTTGATGATTTTCTAGGAGATCTGCCGGAAACGGTGCGGGTCATCATCCTGCATGGCGAAGGCGAGCATTTCTGCGCCGGGTTGGATCTGATCGAGCGGATGCAGAACCGCTCGCCCAATCCGCTGAGCGGAATTTTCCGGTCGCGCGCATGGCACCGCGTCTTTGACCAGCTTGAGCATGGCCCGGTGCCGGTAATCAGCGTGCTGAAGGGCGGGGTGATCGGCGGCGGTCTGGAACTGGCGGCCTCGACCCATGTGCGGGTCTGCGAAGCCTCGGCCTATTTCCAATTGCCCGAAGGCCAGCGCGGCATATTTGTCGGCGGTGGGGCTTCGGTTCGGGTGCCGCAGATCATCGGCGCAGGTCGGGTGACCGAAATGATGCTGACCGGTCGGAAGTTCGATGCCGAAGAGGGTTTTGATCTGGGGCTGGCGCATTACGTGGTGCCGGACGGGCAAGGGCTGGCCAAGGCCGAGGAACTGGCCGCAGCGATCGTCGGCAATTCGGCCGTGTCGAACTTTGCCATTATCAATGGCGTCTCGCACATATCCCAGATGGGCGCGAATGGTGGGTTCTTCACCGAATCCGTTCTGGCCTCGATGACCGCACAGGCCGGCGGCTTCCGCGAGCGCACCTCCGAGTTCTTCGATCAGCGCCGCCGCGCGCGCGATCAGAAAACCGCCGCCGCGGATGACGGTCACAAGTGAACACCAGCACCGGGCGGTTTCGGCCGCGCCGCGTTGCGCTGCGATATTGAGAAGGTAAGGAACCATGGGAAAAATCATCGACTGCCACGCTCACATGGCTGTTCCCACGCAATTGCCCGCTTACAAAGCGGGGCTGATGTCACATCGCGGCGCGCATGGCCGCGGCAAGGTTGGCGCCACGGATGCCGATATTCAGGCGGCGTTCGATCGGGTGGAAATGGCGCCGAAGGGCCATCTTGCCTGTCTGGATGACGCAGGCGTGGATATGCAGGTTCTGTCGCCGCGCCCCTATCAGATGATGCATTCCGAAAAGCCCGCCAAACTGGTGCATTGGTATATCGAAGAGGTCAACGACCTGATCGCGCGTCAATGCGCGATGTATCCCGACCGGTTCGTGCCGATGGCCGGCCTGCCGCAGACCGCAGGCGATCCGATCGAGAACGCGCTGCCCGAGCTGGAGCGCTGTGTAAAGGAAATGGGTTTCCGCGGCTGTCTGGTAAACCCGGACCCGTTCGAGAATTCCGGCGAAAAGGCCCCGCCGATGGGCGATCGCTATTGGTATCCGCTGTATGAAAAGCTGTGCGAGCTTGACGTCGTCGGGCATATCCACTCGGCCAGTTCGCGCCTGCCCGAACGCGAGCCCTATTCGCTGCATTTCATCAATGAAGAAACCACCGCCGTCTATGGTCTGTGCAAGTCTTCGGTGCTGGACGATTTCCCCGATCTGAAGATCCTTGTCAGCCACGGGGGCGGGGCGATCCCGTATCAGTTCGGCCGATTTGACAGCTCGTCCGTGCGCCGCCCGCCGCGCTTTGCCGATCGGATGCGCAAGCTTTACTATGACACCGTGCTGTATTCGCGCGAAGCGGTCGAGTTGCTGCTTAAGGTCATTGGCCCTGAACATTGTCTGTTCGGCGCCGAGATGCCGGGCGTCGGATCGGCGATCAACCCCGAAACCGGGATGACCTTCGACACGATCGTTCCCTTTATCCGCGACTGCGATTTCATCTCGGACGCGGAAAAAGACGCGGTGCTTGGCGGGAATGCTCAGGCACTTTTCAAGATCGACGCGTAACGAACTCCGGCCCGAAACCTTTTCGGTCGGTAACAGGGAGAGAAGGCTGCCATGTGGCGCTATTTTGTGAAGCGACTGGGAATTGCCCTTTTGGTGGTGGTGACCGTGTCCATCATCAGCTTTGGCTTGCTCAGGCTGTCCGGGGATCTGGCGCAGAACCTTGCCGGCGAAGGCGCGACCCCCGCGCAGGTGGACGAAATTCGCGTGCTCTATGGTCTGGATCGGCCGATGCTGGTGCAATATTTCGATTGGGCGGGCAAGGCTGTGACCGGCGATCTGGGACGGTCTCTGTTTACCGATGACCCTGTGTTTACCCTGATCACCGACCGGATGCCCGTGACCTTTACCCTTGCGGTCTCAAGCCTGTTTCTTGCGATCTGCGTGGCCTTGCCGCTGGGGGTGTTCGCGGCGGTCTATCGCAACAGCTGGATCGACCGGCTGGCGCTGGGCATGGCGGTGTTTGGCAGTGCGGTGCCAAGTTTCTGGTTCGCGCTGGTGATGATCTATGTCTTCGGCGTGCAACTGCGCGTGTTGCCGATTTCCGGCAGTTCGACATGGGCGCATTTCATCATGCCCACGGTCACCCTGTCCACGATGGTCATGCCGCAGATCATGCGCCTGACCCGAGGCGGCATGATCGAGGCGCTGGATGCCGATTACGTCAAGATGGCCTGGGCCAAGGGCCTTAGCCCGACGGTGGTGTTCTTCAAACACGCGTTGCGCAACGCCCTGTTGCCGGTGGTCGCGCTGGCGGCGGTGTCGCTGGGATTTCTGCTGGGCGGATCGGTGATCGTCGAGTCGGTGTTCTCGCTGAATGGCATCGGATCGCTGGCCTATGAATCGATCAAGCGCGCCGATTTCCCGGTGGTTCAGTCGATCCTGTTCGTCCTGTCGTTTGTCTATGTCGTGCTGACGCTGCTGTCCGACCTGATCAACGCGCGCATCGACCCGCGCATTCGTCTGCATTGAAGGAGTACGTCCGATGTCCAATGCACCCGCACCTCTCGACAACATGGATCTGCCCATGCCGTCGCCGCGTCAGCAAAGCTGGGAGATGGCCAAGCGCCACGCCGGCCTGCAGATCGGCGCCCTGATCGTGCTGATCGCGCTGATCTGGGCGATCTTCGCCCCGCTGCTGGCGCCGTCTGATCCCTATGTTCAGGATCTTGCAAACCGTCTTGCCCCGACCGTCTGGCAGGAAGGCGGCAGCTGGGAGCATGTTTTCGGCACTGACGGCTTTGGCCGGGACGTGCTGTCGCGGCTGATCTGGGGCACGCAGGTGACTATGGTTGTCGGCTTTGGCGCCGCGGTGATTTCCGGCATTGTCGGCACGACGCTGGGAATGCTGGGGGGCTATCTGGGGGGCCGTATCGACGCCCTGATGATCTTTGTCATCAACGTGAAACTGGCCATGCCCGGCGTTCTGATCGCCCTGTCGCTTGTGTCGATCTTCGGCGGATCGCTGTTGTCGATCACCCTTATCCTGTCGCTGCTGTTCTGGGACCGCTTCGCCGTTGTCACCCGCACGGCAACGCAACAGGTGCGCACCCGCGAATTCATCGCGGCGGCCGAGGTGTCGGGCGCGTCGCGGGCGTGGATCCTGTTCCGCGAGATT
Source organism: Actibacterium sp. (assembly GCF_041584535.1). Classification (GTDB taxonomy): domain Bacteria; phylum Pseudomonadota; class Alphaproteobacteria; order Rhodobacterales; family Rhodobacteraceae; genus Actibacterium_D. The sequence goes on from NZ_JBFHDW010000045.1 coordinate 3,421, forward strand.
CTACCCAACATCCTGAACCAGATCATCGTCATCGGCTCGCTTGAAATGGGGATCGCGATCCTGATCGAGGCCGCGCTCAGCTTTCTGGGGCTGGGTATTCAGCCGCCGACCCCGTCCTGGGGCATTCTGGTGTCCGAGGCCCGCGACACGATGTTCTTCATGCCGCATCTCATCATCATCCCCGGCCTTGCCATTTGTATCCTTGTGATCGGCATCAACCTGCTGGGCGACGGCATCCGTGACATCACCGAGCCGCAGGGAAGGAACTGATCCATGGCGCAAGACAAAGATTTTTGCGGCGACCCGATCCTCAGCGTGCGGAATCTCGAAGTGGTTTTGAAAACCGCCGTCGGGGAATTGCAGGCGACGCGGGGCATCTCGTTCGATATCTGCCCGGGGGAAACCTTTGCCATCGTCGGTGAATCCGGCTGCGGCAAGTCGATCTCGTCCATGGCGCTGATGGGGCTGCTGCCGCGCATCGCCAAGGCGCGGGCCGAGCATTGCGTCTTTGACGGGCACGAGATCCTGAACATGTCGCGGCGGCAATTGTCGGGCATTCGCGGCAATACCCTGAGCATGATTTTTCAGGACCCGATGACCTCGCTCAACCCGGTCTATACGATCGGCGACCAACTGACCGAAGTGTTCTTGCGTCACGGCAAGGGCAACGCAAAGGAAGCGCGGGACCGGGCGGTTTTCCTGCTTGAACGCGTGGGCATCAAGAACGCCTCGGAACGGCTGAATGCCTATCCGCACCAATTGTCGGGCGGCCTGCGTCAGCGCGTGGTGATCGCCATGGCGATGATGTGCAGCCCCAAGCTGATCATCGCCGACGAACCGACCACCGCGCTGGATGTGACCGTGCAGATGCGGACACTGGCGCTGTTGTCGGAGCTGCAAAAGGAATTCGGTCTGGCGATCATCCTGATCACCCATGATCTGGGCGTCGTCGCGTCGCTTTCTGACCGGGTGGCGGTGATGTATGCCGGGCAAATCGTTGAAACCGCGCCGACAAGACAGCTGTTTGCCGACCCGATGCATCCCTACACCCAAGGGCTGATCCAATGCATTCCGTCTTATGCGCCGCCCAATGCCGATGCGGAATTGCACACCATCCCCGGCATGGTTCCGGCGCTGATCGGTCGGCAGAAAGGCTGTGCCTTTCGCAACCGCTGTGCCTTGGCCGACGGCGATTGTGCCAAGGGCGATGAAATTCTTATGCGCGAATTCGGCGCCGGTCATGGCTATCGCTGCCTGCGATCCGAAGACGCATTGTGCGAAAATTGGCGTTCACTCCAGGGAGAGCCAGCCTGATGCTCGACGTAACAAACGATGTTGTCCTAAGCCTGCGCAATGTCGAAGTCGCCTTTCCGCTGCGCAAGGGCTTCTTCGCAAAGCCCGGCCTGCTGCGTGCGGTGAACGATGTTTCACTGGATGTGCGGCGCGGCGAATTCATCTCGATCGTCGGGGAATCCGGCTGTGGCAAGTCGACCTTGGTCAAGACGCTGCTGGGGCTGCAACCCGCGACCGCCGGAACCATCAGCATCAATGGCAAGGATCTGGGCGACTATAGCCGCAAAGAACTGGCGCATCAGGTGCAGCCGATCTTTCAGGACCCGTATTCATCTTTGAACCCGCGCAAATCGGTGGCGGCGAATATCGCGCTGCCGCTGATCCTGTCGGAAGGTCTGAAACCGTCGCAGGTGCGCGACCGGGTGCTTGAGATCATGGAGATGGTTTCGCTGCCGACGCGGCTGGAACATACCTATCCCAGCCAGATGTCGGGTGGCCAACGTCAGCGGGTCGCCATCGCGCGGGCGCTGATTACCCGGCCCAAGATCCTGATCTGCGACGAGCCGACCTCGGCGCTGGATGTGTCGGTGCAGGCGCAGATTCTGAACCTGCTGCGCGATCTCAGCCGCCGCCTGAACCTGACTTCGGTGTTCATCAGCCACGACCTGTCGGTGGTGCGGCACCTGACTCAGCGCGTGGCGGTGATGTATCTTGGCCGGGTGGTGGAACTGGGCGAGTCCGAGCACATCTTCCGCACACCGCGCCATCCCTACACGCAGCTGTTGATCCGCTCGATCCTGCCGCCCGATCCCGAACACCGGCTGCCGCCGGTCGCCTGGGACGGGGGCGGCCCCGATCCGACCAACCCGCCTTCGGGCTGTCATTTCAACACGCGCTGCCCCTATGCGACCGACATTTGCCGCATCGAACGCCCGCCCATGGTCGAAGCCGAAGGCGTGCGCGTTGCCTGTCACGCCTGGAGCGATCCCGAGGCATGGCGCGCCGCGAACGGCGAAATCCCACAGCTTTCTTGAGAGGAGAACGGCATGGCGAAAATCGTTGCCGCTATGGCTACGGCCCACGGTCCGCAGCTTCACACCACCCCGGACCAATGGCTTTTGCGCACCGAATTCGACAGGCGCGCCAAGCACCCGTTCCGTGGCGGGGTCTATTCCTATGACGAATTGCTTGAGATGCGGAAGGACGAGGGGCTGGCCGAGAAATCCTCGCCCCAGGCGATGGCCGCGAACCATGCCCGCTGTCAGGCGGCGATGACCAAGATGGCCGATATCTGGGCGGGGCTGGATGCCGATGTGGCGGTGATTCTGGGCAATGACCAGCAAGAGATCTATGGCGACGATCTGAACCCGGTGTTCATGATCTATTACGGCGACAAGATCCCGCATCATCCGTCCTCGGATGAAGGGCGGCGGATGCTGCCTCCGGGTATCGTCGAGGCCGAACCGGGCCATGCCCCCGATCACCGGATCGAACATGACGGTCAGCCCGAGCTGGCGCGGCATATCATTCAGGCGCTGGTCGAACGGGAATTCGATATCGCCGGGTCGCCCAAGCTGCCGACGCATAACCCCAAAAGCACCGGCGTCAGCCATGCTTTCGGTCACATCTACCGGCAGGTCATGCGCGACAACGTGATCCCGAACGTGCCGATCTATCAGAACACCTTTTATCCGCCAAACCAGCCGACCGCGCACCGCGCCTATACGTTTGGCAAAGCCGTTGGCGATGCGATCCGCAGCTGGGACAGCGACCTGAAGGTCGTGCTTTTCGCCTCGGGCGGGATGACCCATTTCGCCATCGACGAAGAGTTCGACCAGCGCTTTGTGCGGGCCTTGCGCGAAAAGGATGCGGCTTATCTTTCCTCGATTCCGCTGCGCGATCTTCAGGCCGGCACCTCCGAGTTCAAGACCTGGATTTCGCTGGCCGGCGCGCTGGAGGCTGAAAACGTGGTCATGCACGATATCGATTATATCCCCTGTTACCGGACGCCCGCAGGAACCGGCACAGCGCAGGGGATGTATTGGTGGCAAGTCGCCTGAGGGCGGAAAGGATACAGATGATGAGCGACAAGAATGTAGAGCGGGCGCGCAGGCTGGATACGGCGACGCTGTCCGATGCGATGGACAAGCTGGGCATCGAGGGCGTGTGCCGCGGGATCAAGCCGCGCGACCAGATGGTCGGCCTTGCCGGGCGGGCGTTCACGGTGCTGTATGGCCCGATCGACCCGGTGAAACCGGGAACGGTCGGGGATTACATTGACGATCTGGCGCCGGGAACGGTGGTGGTTCTGGACAATGGCGGCCGCGAGGATTGCACGGTCTGGGGCGATATCCTGACCGAGGTCGCCAATGCCAAGAACCTTGGCGGCACCGTGATCGACGGCCCGTGCCGGGACGTGCATCTGTGTCTCAAGCTGGGCTATCCGGTGTATTCCCGCAGCTATTCGATGAAAACCGGCAAGGACCGGGTTCAGGTCGATGCGGTGCAAGTGCCGGTCAACATCGGGGATGCGCGGGTTTGTCCGGGCGATCTGATGCGCGGGGATTCCGACGGCATCGTGGTTCTGCCGCAAGCGCGCGAGGATGAAATCCTTGATGCCGCCGAAGCGATCGAAGCCGCCGAAGATAAAATTCGCGCCGCCGTGCGCGCCGGCACGCCGCTGCGCGAGGCGCGGGCGCAATTGGGTTATCATTCGTTGCAGACCAAGACTAAGGCCTAAATCGCCGGCCACCCCACGCGTTTCAGGAAGCCCCGGCAAGGATTTGTCCGGGGCTTATTTTTTCCGAAAACCCGAATCAAATTAGGGCGGTTCAGACGCTAAATTGGCGGGATTTCCCCGGATTTTTGCGGCGATCCGGGCAGATTTTTGGAATCTATGAAAAATAAAAATAAATGAAAACAATGTATTGAGCGGGATTTTCGCGCGGCCGCAAAAGCGGGTCGCACGGAATATAAGGTAGCTTGACAAAAATGGCGGTCGAATACTAAATTGCATGCAATATGGAGGAGAAACCGTGACCCAAGTTCAGACAAATGCGGTTCAGACCGAGACCGTTCCGGGCTTTGTTCGCCTTCGGGTCAAAGAGGTTGTGCGCGAGACTTTGGACGCCAGCTCGATCGTCTTTGACATCCCTGCGGCGCTGGCTGACGACTTTCGCTATCGCTCGGGTCAGTTCCTGACCGTGCGTTGCGAGGTCGGCGGCGAGCCGCTGTTGCGGAACTATTCTCTGGCCAGCGCGCCGCAGGTCGATGCCGACCCCAAGGTGACGATCAAACGCGTTGCCGATGGCCGGGTGTCGAATGCCTTGCTGGACTCGGTCGTGGCGGGCAGCGAGCTGTTGATCATGCCGCCCAAGGGCGTGTTTTGTCTGCACGAGGGGCGGGCGCCGGTGGTGCTGTTCGCGGCGGGCAGCGGGATCACTCCGGTCATCTCGATCCTGAAGCAGATCCTGACATCGACCGATCGCAAGGTGACGCTGGTCTATGCCAACCGCGACCCCGATCAGATCATTTTCCGCGAGGAACTGGGCAAGCTGCACGCGCAATACGGCGCGCGGATGCGGTTGGTGCATCGGCTGGATTGCGTGCAGGGCATCCTGCAACAGGCCGAGGTTCAGGGCTATGCCGACAGCGTGTCGGAATATTATCTTTGCGGTCCCGGTCCGTTCATGTCGGCCGTTCAGGACGGGCTGAAATCAGCCGGTGTCCCGGCGGGGCGCGTGTTTCTTGAAAGCTTTGATCCGGTTGCGGATGTGCCGGAAACCGCGCCGGTCGCGGACAGCGGCGAGGCCGCCCGTGCCTCGATCCGGTATAAGGGCGAAGAGCACCAGATCGACGTGCGCAAGGGCGAGACGATCCATGCCGCGGCCTCGCGTCAGGGGCTGAACCTGCCGTTCTCGTGCAAGGCGGCCTTCTGTGGCCTGTGCATCGCCCGCGTTACGTCCGGGTCGGTGCAATTGCAGGACAATCTGGGTGGCATTTCCGATGACCAGATCGCCGAAGGCCTGACGCTGACCTGTCAGGCGCTGGTCGACAGTGCCGAAGTCAGCATCGCTTTCGATTGAGTTTACCAAAACGTGCCAGGGCCGCGGCCCCGCATGAAATGAATACCGAAGAGGGAGAACACCATGCTATCCATTGAGGACAACAACCTGCTGACGCAGACCGGCCCGGACACGCCGATGGGCGATCTGTTCCGGCGTTTCTGGTTGCCCGTAGCGCTGTCGCGCGAAGTCGGCACCTTTGACAAAGGCCCGACCAAGGTCAATGTTCTGGGCGAGAAACTGATCGCGTTCCGCAACAAGGACCTGTCGATCGGTCTGGTCGATTCCATGTGTCCGCACCGTCTGGCGAACCTGTATTGGGGCCGCAACGAAGGCGACGGTCTGCGCTGTGTTTATCACGGCTGGAAATTCGACAAGGACGGCAACTGTCTGGAACAGCCGGCTGAATCCGAGCAGACCTGCTTCAAGGAACACGTCAAGCTGCGGGCCTATCCCGCGCGTGAAGCCGCTGGCGTGATCTGGGCCTATATGGGCCCCGAGGACAAACAACCGGCATTCCCCGAATTCGAATTCGCGCTGGTGCCCGAGGATCACACCTATTCGTCCAAGCGTCTGCAACTGTGCAACTGGCTGCAGAACCTCGAAGGCGAACTGGACACCGCCCATGTGCAGCAGCTGCATGCGCACGAGGTGGTCGAAGGCTCGATGATCGCGCTTGCCCCGCGGTATGAGATCAAGGACACCGGCTTTGGCATGCTGATGATCGCCAAGCGCGAAGGTCAGGATGGCACGGCGCACGAGGGCAAGATCAACTGGCGCATGACCCCCTATATCATGCCCGCCGGCACGCTGATCCCGCAGACCCCGGATCGCCCGCAGCACCTGACATTCGCGGTGCCGGTCGATGACACCAACATGCTGGGCTTTACCGTCTCGTGGCGCGCCAACCGTCCGATGGACGACGCTGACATGAAGCGGTTCGAAGAGGACGACATTCTGCACCTGCGGGTCGATCCCAAGACCTTCCTGCCGCTGGCGAACATCCACAACGACTATCTGATCGACCGCGCGTCGCAAGCGACCGAGACCATGACCGGCATCGCCGGTCTGCGGATGCAGGACGTCGCGGTGCAAGAGGACATGGGCGGCCCGATCGCTCAGCGTCACCGCGAAAAGCTGGGGTCGACCGACCTTGCCATCGTCATGATGCGCCGCAAGCTGCTGAGCACGCTCAAGGCGATGCAGAACGGCGAAGAACCGTCGCATCCGTCGGACTCGGCCGCGTTCAAGTGCCGCTCGGTCTTTGCCGAGGAAAGCGCGACGAAAACCTGGCAAGAGGTGTTTCTTGCCGCCCAGCCCGAGGGCAGTGTCATCTCTCTTGATGCATAACCCGCAACAGGGGTAGGAAGACGGGGCCTGGCGCATGCCCGGCCCCGTATTCTTGACGGAAGGGACCGTATGGAACCCAGCAGCCGGAGAAGTGGCCAAAGCAGCGCAGAGGTGGTCGAGGCCATCCGCCTTGCCTTTCGCTCGGGGGATCTGCTGCCCGGCATGCATCTGAAACAGGCCGAATGGGCGTTGCGGCTGGGCGTCAGCCGGGTGCCTGTGCGCGAGGCTTTGGGCATTCTCGAAGCCGAAGGCAGTTTGGTCCACGAGCCGCATCAGGGTTTTTCCGTCGCCAAGCTGACCGAAAGCGAAATCGACCAGTTCTATCTGTTGCGCCGTCTTATCGACCGCGAGATTTCCGCGGCGCTGATCTGGCCGAACGAGGACGAACTGGCCGAATTGCGCAAGCTGGATCGGGCCGCCGAGGCCGCGATCCAGAACGATGACATCGTGAAATGGCTGTCCTGCAACGACCGGTTCGTGACCAGCGTCTATGCGCTTTGTCCGCGTGAGATACTGGTGGGCGAGGCGATCAAGCTGTGGCGCCGCACCGAAATCGTGCGATCCGCGCGGGTGCGCTACGAATGGAACACCCTTAGCCCCGAAGCGATCCGCCAGACGGTCAGCCGGATACTCTCGACGCTGGAGCGGCGCGACCGACCGGCCTTGAAAGCGGCATTCGCGCGGCTGACTGCGGCGCGCAAAACCGGCCCAAAGCGCCGCGCGCCCTGAACGGTCTGCTTACAGCGGCAGGTTTTGACGGGGGGCGCCCAGCCGTGCCGACAGTTCAAGCGCCTCGCGCAGAACAGTGCGGGAAAGCTGGCGGCGTTCCTTGGCGTTAAAGCGGTTTTTCGGCCCGCTGATGGTCAGCGACCCGACCAGTTTGCCCGAAACCCCGAACACCGGCGAGGCGACAGCGGCCATATCCGGATGCCGTTCCCCGACCGAACTGAACATCAGATCGTCGGCCTTGACGTCCTCGGGCAGCCCGCCGAGAAAGGCGGTGATGGCCTTGCCGCTGGCGCCTTGATTGGCCTCCAAGGCGTCGCCAACGCGAATATGATCGCGGATCATCTGCGGGGCTTCGCTGCGGAACAGGCAGATCCGCTTATCACCTTCAGGCACGTAGAACGAGGCGTTCTCGTTGGTTTCGGCCACGATCGCATCCAGCACCGGCAGCACGAAAGAATCCAGATTGAACGACGCGCTATAGACGGCAGAAAGCTCGGTCAGCTTCGGACCCAGATTATAGCCGCCGTTTTCAAGCCGGCGAACATAGCCAAAGGTTTCCAGCGATCCCAGCAGGCGCAGGATGGTGCTTTTGTAAAGGCCAGTGCGTTCCGAGATCTCTTTCAGCGACAGCGGGCCATTGGTGCCACGAAATGCATCGAGGATAGATAGTGCGCGGTCCACCGCGACGACACCCATTGCTGATTTCGGTTTTTCGCTCATCTGTTCATGGCCCGGATTAAGAAATGTCGTGTGGGTTATAGCGGCAATGGGCCGGTCGGTCCATCAACCTGCGATGACCTGTTTTTGCCGCAGCAACTCGATTGTGGTCGGGGCAAGGCCCAGCGTTTCAAGGATCGCGACGGTATGCTGGCCCAGTGTTGGGGGCGGGGTCTGGGCGGTGGGCTCGGAATCGCCCAGCCGAAAGCCGGTGCGCGCCACACGCGTGGGTTTGGCGTCTGCGGTGGCGGGGAATTCCTGCACCAACCGGCGTCCGGTGATCTGAGGGTGCGCCAACACCTGCGGAACGCTCAGAACCGGGCCAGCGGGCACGCCGTGGCGGGTCAGGGCCGCGACCCAGTGTTCGACCGTGTTGGCCGCCAGTGCGG